>CAKPKZ010000001.1 GCA_934167435.1 uncultured Clostridia bacterium
GATAAATTGTATACACGAGATTATTATTCAAAAACAACATATTTTAGATTGTTTATACCAAACCTTTATCCACAATATAATAAAGTATTATATTTGGATAGTGATGTTGTAGTACTTGGAGATATTTCAAAATTATACAATGTAGAGTTAGGAAATAATTTAGTAGCAGCAGCACCAGATGATGTTATTCAAACTAATAAAGTTTTTCAAGAATATGCAGAAAAGGTTGTAGGTGTAGCAGATTATAGAAATTATTTTAATGCAGGAATTCTTTTAATGAACTTAGATGAATTTAGAAAGTTTAAATTCCAAGAAAAGTTTCTATATTTGTTAGAAACAATAAAATTTACTGTTGCACAAGATCAAGACTATTTAAACAGATTATCTAAAGGAAAAGTTAAACTTATAGATAAAACATGGGATAGAATGCCAATTGCAGTAGATGATGTAAAAGAAGAAGATATAAAAATTATTCATTATAATTTAGCATATAAGCCATGGCACTTTGAAGATATTTTATATAAAGAATATTTTTGGGACTATGCTCAAAAAACAGAGTTTTTTAATG
This sequence comes from uncultured Clostridia bacterium, assembly GCA_934167435.1. Classification (GTDB taxonomy): domain Bacteria; phylum Bacillota; class Clostridia; order TANB77; family CAG-508; genus CAG-269. The sequence goes on from CAKPKZ010000001.1 coordinate 569, forward strand.
ATATTGTAAAAATAAAAGATAGCTATACCCAAGAAGACAGATTTAAAGATATGGAACAATATAAAAGACTACAAGAATTAGCTCAAAAAGAATGTGACTGTGTTGGAGATGACAGAAATTACAGAAGATATCAAAAGGTTGTTGAAAAATCCCAAGATAGATTAGAAGTACTAGAAAAAATAAAAAAATTAGAAGAAGATGGAATATTTGATGTTGATGTAGAAGAAGATCCACCAACAATTCCATTAACTCCTGAAAATGTAGATTATTTAAGAGAAAGCAAAAGGAATAAAATTAAAAATAAAGTTGCCAATAGCATGGGAAAGAAATTTTTAAATGACTTATTAAAAGATAAAAAATTAATTATTAAAGATGTTAAAGGAATTGAAAACTTACAAAAAGTACAAACTGGAGCAATGATAACATGCAATCACTTTAATTCATATGACTCTTTTGCTATTGAAAATGTTTTTAGAATTTCAGGTCAATCAAAAAACAAAAAATTATATAAAGTTATAAGAGAAGGAAATTATACAAATTTTCCAGGGCTTTATGGTTTTTTCTTCAGAAACTGCGATACTTTACCATTAAGTTCAAATAAAAGAACAATGATAAAATTTATGGAAGCAGTTGAAGTTATTTTACAAAAAAAAGATTTTATTTTAATATATCCAGAGCAAAGTATGTGGTGGAATTATAGAAAACCAAAGCCATTAAAAAATGGAGCTTTTAAGTTAGCTGCAAGAAATAACGTACCTGTTATACCAATATTTATTACAATGCAAGATAGTAATATAACAGGAAAAGATGGTTTTCCTGTACAAGAGTATATTGTAAACATAGAAGAACCAATATATCCAGACAATAATTTAACAGAAAGAGAAAATACTAATATAATGAGAGATAAAAATTTTGAGGTTTGGAAGCAAATATACGAAAAATTTTACAAAATACCTCTTAAATACAATACAGAAAGTAACAAGGCAAACAAGCTAAATGAGGACATTAATAATGAAAAATAAAAAGGTAATTTATTACAAAGATGAATTAAATGACGAATTTTCAAATGTTAAAATACAACCTAGAGTTATAGATGAAAATTATAAATATATTCATAAAAACCCATTATGGAATATATGCTCATATATTTTGCAAAATATATTAAGTGTTCCAATAAAAATATTTTATTCTAAGATTAAATTTAGAATAAAATATATAGGTAAAGAAAAAATACGAAAATATAAAAAGCAAGGATATTTTATATATGCAAATCATACTCAAGCATTTGCAGATACATTTATACCAAGTAACCCGATTTATCCAAAAAGAAATTTCTTTATAGTAAATCCTGAAAATGTTTCAATGAAACATTTAGAGACTATAGTAGAAATGTTAGGGGCGTTACCTATTCCAAATAATAAAAGTGCTACTAAAAATTTTTTAGAAGCGGTAAAACAAAAAGTGGAGAATGGATTTGCAGTTACAATATACCCTGAAGCGCATATATGGCCATATTATACGAAGATAAGACCATTTAAATCTGTGTCATTTAAATATCCAGTTAAACTAAAAAAACCAGCATTTTGTATGACAAATACATATCAAAAAACCAATAATAACAAGATCAAGATTGTTACATATATAGATGGACCATTTTTTACAAATGAAAAATTATCATTACAAGAGCAAAAAGAAGATTTGAGAAACCAAATATATAATTGTATGGTAAAAAGAAGTCAAAATAGCAATATAGAATACATTAAATATATAAAGTCTAAGTGAAAAGGAGAATATACATATGATAGAGTATGCAAATACATTTATAAATGGGACAGATACATTTGCAGAGCCCAAAATTAAAGTTCTAGGCATTGGCCGGAGGAGGCAACAATGCTGTTAGACAAATGATTGAAAATAAAGTTAAAAATGTTGAGTTTTATTTTTTAAATACAGAGAAAGGAATATTAAATAGGGCAAATACTATTAATGTCTTGCAAATAGGTAAAGAGACAACTAAAGGTTTAGGTGCTGGCGCCAATCCAGATGTTGGTGAAAAGTCTGCAATAGAAAGCAAAGAGGAAATAAAAGAAATATTACAAGGTACAGATTTATTATTCTTAACATCAGGAATGGGTGGAGGAACAGGAACAGGAGCAATTCCAGTAGTTGCAGAATTAGCAAAGGAAATGGGGATTACAACAATTGGAATTGTAACAAGTCCATTTCTATTTGAGGGAAAGCAAAGAGCAATTAGAGCTAAAAAAGGAATTGAAAAATTAAAAAATAATGTTAATAGTTTAATAATAATTTCAAATGATAAATTACTAAAAACTACTAATAATAAAATAAGTATAAAAAACGCATTTAAATTAGCCGATGATGTTATAGAACAAGGAATAAAAAGTATAACAGACATAATTACATCAATAGGAGATGTTAATGTGGATTTTGCAGATATTATAACTATATTGCAGTATAAAGGAATGGCTTATATGGCAATAGGACAAGCAAGTGGAGAACATAGGATGGAAGATGCTGTTAAACAAGCTATAAATAATCCTCTTACAGAAAATACAATAAAAGATGCAAAAGGTATTATTTTTAATGTTAGGGCAAACTCTAATTTAGAATTAAATGAGTTAAATGATGGAATGAATATAGTAAATGATTTAATTAGTGAAGATGCAAATGTTATATTTGGAACCACTGTAGATGAAACACTTGGAGATGAAATTATAGTAACTGTAATTGCAACAGGAGTAGCAGAGCAATAACGTGTTAAGGGGGAAAAAATGAAAATATCAACCAAAGGAAGGTATGCCTTAAAATTAATGATAGATTTAGCAATGAATAGCAAAGAAGAATATGTAACATTAAAAGATATTTCTAAAAGGCAAGGAATATCAAATAAATATTTAGAACAAATTGTTGCTATGTTAAATAAAGCAGGGTATTTAAAAACAGCAAGAGGAAATAATGGTGGATATAAATTAACAAAAAAGCCAGAAGATTATAAGGTTGGCGATATATTAAGAGCAACAGAAGGGGATCTAGCACCAATTATGTGTTTAACACAAAGTGGAGCATGTGACAAGAAAACTAAATGTATAACATACTCATTTTGGGAAGGATTAGATAAAGTAATAAATGATTATGTTGATAGCAAGACATTAGCAGATTTTATAAAATAAAGTATATAAGAGTCTATTTAATAATAGATTCTTATTTTTATTACTATTTCCTATTGACTTACTAGGAAATAAATAGTATAATTCCTATTATGTTAGTAGGAATTACAAAATATAGGAGGATTATATGAAAAGTTTATTAAATATAGAAGATTTATATGTTAATGCAGAAGATAAAGAAATATTAAAAGGATTAAATTTAAATATAAAAAAGGGTGAAATTCATGTGATAATGGGCCCAAATGGAGCTGGAAAGTCAACACTTGCAAATGTTATATTAAATAATCCTGAATATAAAAAAATAAGTGGAAATATTTATTTTGAAGACGAAAATATAAATGAATTGTCAACTGATAAAATTGCTAAAAAAGGAATTTTTATGTCATTCCAATCACCTGAAGAGGTACCTGGGATTTCAACAATGAATTTTTTAAAAGTAGCTAAAAATAAAATAGAAGACAAGCCAGTAAAAATATTTGAATTTAAAGAGACAGTAAAGAAATATATGGAAGAATTAAATATGAACTCTAAGTTAATAAATAGAAACTTAAATGTTGGATTTTCAGGAGGAGAAAAAAAGAAAAATGAAATATTACAAATGCTTGTGCTAAATCCAAAACTTGCAATATTAGATGAAACAGATTCTGGTTTAGATATAGATAGTGTAAGAACAGTTTCTAAGGGAATTAATATGTTTAAAACAGAAGAAAATGCAGTTTTAATAATAACACATAACATGAAAATATTAGAGAACCTAAAAGTTGATTATGTTCATATTTTAATAGATGGAAAAATTGTAGAGACAGGTTCTCAAGAATTAGTAAAATATATCGAAGAAAACGGTTTTAGTAAATACAAGAAAGTAGGTAAATAATTTATGAAAACTAAAGTAAATGATATAAATAGAAATATATATGATATAAAAAATGAAGATAATTATGATTTTAAAATAAAAAAAGGTTTAAATAAAGAAATTGTAGAAGAAATTTCGAAACAAAAAAACGATCCAGATTGGATGAGAAAAATAAGACTAAAAGCACTTGAAACTTATGAAAAATTAGAACTTCCTACATGGGGACCAGATTTATCTGATTTAAAAATGGACGAAATAGCAACTTATGTAAAACCAAAATCAAAATTAAATTCAAATTGGAACGATGTTCCAGAAGATATAAAAAATACATTTGACAAATTAGGCATTCCAGAGGCAGAAAAAAAATCATTATCTGGAGTTGGAGCTCAATATGATTCAGAAGTAGTATATCATAGTATAAAGCAAGACTTATTGAAACAAGGGGTAATATATACAGATATGGAAACAGCTGTAAAAGAATATCCTGAAATAGTAAAAGAACATTTTATGAAATGTGTTGCAATAAATGATCATAAATTTGTAGCATTACATGCAGCAGTATGGTCTGGAGGTTCTTTTGTTTATGTGCCAAAAAATGTTAAAGTAGATATACCGCTTCAATCTTATTTTAGACTTAATTCGCCAGAATCCGGGCAATTTGAACATACATTAATAATTGTTGATGAAGGAGCAAGTCTTCATTTTATAGAAGGATGTTCAGCACCCAAATATAATAAAGTAAATCTTCATGCCGGGTGTGTTGAATTATATGTAAAAGATAATGCGTATCTTAGATATTCAACAATTGAAAATTGGTCAAAAAATATGATGAATTTAAATACTAAAAAAGCTATAGTCGGAAAAAATGCTCAAATAGACTGGGTAACAGGGTCTTTTGGCTCTAAAGTGTCAATGCTATATCCAATGAGCATTTTAAATGGAGAAAATGCTAAAACAGAATATACAGGAATAACATTTGCAGGAAAAGGTCAGAATTTAGATACAGGATTTAAAGTAATTCATAATGCACCAAACACATCATCTTTAGTAAATTCAAAATCTATTTCAAAAGACGGAGGAGCTTGTACTTATAGAGCTTTAGTAAGAATTACAGAAAATGCTAAAAATGCAAAATGTAGTGTATCATGTGAATCTTTAATGTTAGATGATATATCAAAATCAGATACAATACCAGTAAATGATATTAGAACAGACGAAGTTACATTTTCACATGAGGCAAAAATTGGAAAGATAAGTGATAAAGAAATTTTTTACTTAATGTCAAGAGGTCTTTCGGAAGAAGACGCAAAAGCAATGATTGTTCGTGGATTTGCTTATCCAATTTCAAAAGAATTGCCAGTAGAGTATGCTGTTGAAATGAATAATTTAATAAATCTTGAATTAGAAGGGAGTATTGGCTAATGAATATAGAAATAAATAAAACTCCGGTTAGAACATCAAGAAACTTTGGAATAAATAATATAAGAATAGATGAAGTAGAAATACCTAAAAATGTAGAAGCATTCACAACCTATAATATTGATTCTAAAAAGAGTATTATAAGTAATGATGTTAATCTTTCTGTTCTTACATATGGAAATGGTAAAGAACTAGAAGAGAATATAATAAAAAATGCTAATAATAAATTAAAAATAGAAACCAAAAAAGAGAACATAAAAATTGTATACGAGTTTGATGACAAAAATTTGAATCTTATAAATCAAATAGATATAGTAGGAAAAGAAGATGCTAACATAATAATAGAATATAATTCAAATACAAATCAAAAATGCTTTCATAATGGAATAATAAAAGTATTAGCAAATGAAAATTGCAAATTAAATATAGTTATTATAAATTTATTAAATAATAATTCTTTAAATTTAGAATCAATAGAAACAAAAATTCTAAAAAATGCAATTGTTAATTACACAATAGTTGATATAGGAGCCAAAAAAAGTATTGTAAATTACTATGCAAATTGTTTGGGAGAGAATTCCAATAATGATTTAAAAAATATTTATTTAGGAAAAGAAAATGAAATTAAAGACTTAAATTATATAGCTCATTTGTATGGAAAAAAATCAATGGTTGATATTGATGCTCAAGGAGCAATAGATGGAAATTGTAAAAAGAACTTTAAAGGAACAATTGACTTTAAAAAAGGTTGTAAAAAAGCAAAAGGAAATGAAAAAGAATTTTGTTTATTATTATCTGAAGAAGCTAAAAGCATAGCACTTCCAATGTTATTAGCATCTGAAGAAGATGTTGAGGGAAATCACTCTACAGCGTCTGGAAAAGTTGAAAAAGAAATCTTATTTTATATAATGAGTAGAGGAATAAGCTATAAAGATGCAGTAAAATTAATAGTAAAATCAAGATTTAATAAGATAATAGAGAGAATACAAGATGAAGAAGTAAAAAATAGAGTTATAAGTCAAATAGATAGGAGATTAGATTAAATGGATTTTAAGAAAGATTTTCCAATTTTTGATAATAAAAATATAACATATTTGGATAGTGGTGCAACTACTCAAAAGCCCAAATATGTAATAGATAAAATAGAAGAATTTTATAAAAATACAAACGCTAATCCTCATAGAGGAGCTTATGGTTTGAGTATAGAAGCTACAGAAATATATGAAAATACAAGAAAAAAAATAGCAGATTTTATAGGGGCAAAATATGCAGAAGAAATTATATTTTCCAAAAATGCAAGTGAAAGTTTGAATTTATTAGCATATTCATATGGCCTTTCAAACTTGAAAGAAAATGATGATGTTGTTATTTCAATAATGGAACATCATTCTAATTTAGTTCCTTGGCAATTTGTTACAAAGAAGACAAAAAGTAATTTAAAATATATGTATATAAATAAAAATTTCGAACTTAGCAAAGAAGAAATAGAAGAAAAAATTACTAACAAAACAAAAATTGTTTCTATAACACATATATCTAATGTTTTAGGAACAATAAACAATGTAAAAGAAATAATAAAATATGCCCATAAAAAAGGTGCTATTGTTATTGTAGATGCTTCGCAAAGTATTCCACACATGAAAATAGATGTACAAGATTTAGATGCAGACTTTTTAGTTTTTTCTGGTCATAAAATGTTTGCTCCATTAGGAATAGGTGTTTTATATGGAAAAAAGGAATTGCTAAATAATATGAACCCATTTTTAATGGGAGGAGATATGATAGAATATGTTTATGAGCAAGAAACAACATATGCATCACTTCCTAATAAATTTGAAGCTGGAACTCAAAATGTAGAAGGGGTTATAGGACTTGGAGCTGCAATTGATTATATACAAAATATTGGATATGAAAAAATTTCGAATATAGAAGCAAATCTTTGTAAAAGAGCAAGAGAAGAATTAAAAAAATTAGATTTTGTAGATTTGTATATGACTCCAAATGAGAAAAATCATTCTGCTGTAATATCATTTAATATAAAAGGAGTACATCCCCATGATGTTTCAAGTATACTAGATTCATGTGGAGTTTGTATTAGGTCTGGAAATCATTGTGCACAGCCTTTATTAAGATTTATGGGGATAGATTCTACATGTAGAGTTAGCTTTTCTATATATAATACAGAAGAAGACATAGATAAGCTTGTATTTTCATTAAAAAAGGCTTATAATATGTTTGAAAAATATTTAAAAAAATAGAAATATTTAGGAAGAGGAATAATAGAATTGGAGAATTTGGACGAATTATATAATGATTTAATTATGGAACATAGTATGAATTCATACAACAAAAAGAAATTAGAAAAATGTGACTTTTGCGAAAAAGGGCATAATCCAAATTGTGGTGATGAAATAGAATTAGAATTAAAACTTAGTGGAAATAAGATTGAAGATATGGCATTTACAGGACATGGATGTGCAATATCACAAAGCTCTACATCTATAATGATAGATGTTTTAAAAGGGAAAACTATTCAAGAGGCAAAAGAAATCATAAAAATATTTATAGAAATGATAAAAAGGGAAATAACTAACGAAGAAGAATTGAAAAGGTTAGAAGATGCTATTGCTTTTAAAAATGTATCAAATATGCCAGCAAGAGTAAAATGTGCGCTACTTGCATGGCATACAATGGATGAGTTATTAGAAAAAATATAAAAGTTGGGGGAGGAAAAATGTTTAAATTACATTCAGAATATAAGCCAACAGGCGACCAACCACAAGCAATTGAATACCTATCAAAAGGCATAGAGGAAGGCAAAAAATTCCAGACGCTTCTAGGGGTTACAGGTTCACGGAAAAACTTTCACAATGGCAAATATAATTGAAAAAGTGCAAAGACCCACACTCGTTTTAGCACACAATAAAACTTTGGCTGGACAATTATATAGCGAATTTAAAGAATTCTTCCCTGAGAATAGGGTTGAGTATTTTGTTAGTTATTATGATTATTACCAACCAGAAAGTTATATAGCACAGTCAGACACATATATAGAAAAAGACTCATCAATAAATGATGAAATAGATAAATTAAGACATTCAGCAACATTATCATTGTTTGAAACAAGAGATGTAATAATAGTTGCTTCTGTATCATGTATATATGGATTAGGAGATCCCGTGGATTACCAAGAGATGATGTTATCACTAAGACCTGGTATGCAAAAGTCAAGGGATGCTGTAATGAAAAAATTAATAAATATGCAATATACAAGAAATGAGCTAGATTTTAAAAGAGGAACATTTAGAGCAAAAGGAGACATTTTAGAAATTTATCCTTCTTCACAAAGCGAATCTGCTGTAAGAGTTGAGTTTTGGGGAGATGAGATAGAAAAAATTACAGAAATAAATCCATTAACTGGAAAAGGAACTGGAACTAGAATGCATATATTAATTCCACCAGCTTCACAATATGTAACTAGTAAAGACAAAATGGAAAAAGCTATAAAAACAATTGAAGAGGAATTAGAAGAAAGAATAGAGTATTTTAAGTCGCAAAATAAGTTAATAGAGGCACAGCGTATAGAAGAAAGAACAAATTTTGATATAGAAATGATGAAGGAAACAGGATTTTGTTCTGGAATAGAAAATTATTCAAGACATATAAGTCAAAGACCAGCAGGAAGCCCGCCATATACTTTATTTGATTATTTTCCAGATGATTTCTTGCTTTTAATTGACGAATCTCATGCAACAATTCCACAAGTAAGAGCAATGTATAATGGTGATAGATCTAGAAAAGAATCACTTGTAAATTATGGATTTAGATTACCTTCTGCATTTGACAATAGACCATTAAAATTTAGTGAATTTGAGGAAAGACTAAACCAAGTAATATTTGTTAGTGCAACACCTGCAGAATATGAAAAAGAAAATGCTAAAGATAATGTAGTAGAACAAATTATAAGACCTACAGGATTGTTAGATCCAAAAGTTATAGTAAAACCTGTTACAAACCAAATAGATGACTTGCTAGAACAAATAAGAATAAGAATAGAAAAGAATGAAAGGGTTTTAGTTACAACATTAACAAAGAAAATGGCAGAAGACTTAACATCATATTTAAAAAGTCTAGATATAAAAGTAAATTATATACATTCAGATACTAAAGCTTTAGAAAGAATGGAGATAATAAGAAAATTAAGACTTGGAGAATTTGATGTATTAGTTGGCATTAATTTGTTAAGAGAGGGACTAGATATTCCAGAGGTTTCTTTAGTTGCAATATTAGATGCTGACAAAGAAGGATTTCTTCGCTCAGAACGCTCTCTTATCCAAACGATTGGTCGTGCTGCAAGAAATACAGATGGAACAGTTATTATGTATGCAGACGAATTAACAGACTCCATGGATAAGGCTATAACAGAGACAAATAGAAGAAGAAAAATACAAGAAGAATATAATAAAAAACATGGAATAACACCAAAAACTATTAAAAAAGACATTAGAGATTCAATAAAAGCAACACTTACGCAAGATATTGGTGTTGAATACAAGTTAGAAAAACAAGAAGATATTAAAGAAACAATAAATAAATTAACAGATGAGATGTTAAATTATGCTGCTACAATGGAATTCGAGAAGGCTGCAGAACTAAGAGATAAAATTAAGGAATTAGAAAAATTGTTATAAAAATGTTGGAATATATAAAGGCAAATATAAAGGTATTTAAACATATATAATTAAATAAAAGTAATTGTATTTTATAGTAAGTGCAATTACTTTTATTTTTTATCACAAAAATTTTTAAAAAACATATATTAAATAAGGAAGGTGTTAATATGGCATATTCTGAAAGAGAATTATTAGCAAGAATAATACAGTGTGAGGCAGGAGGAGAAGGAGACAACGGTATGAAAGCAGTTGCTACTGTAGTAATGAATAGAGTAACTGTGTCAGAAGGAGAATATTCTAGAATTTCGCAAGGAGGAAATATTAGGAACATTATATTTCAACAAGGACAGTTTGATTGCGCAAGAGAGAATATAAACTACCAATATAATGCTCAAAATATATACAATATGAATCCAACTGAAATTCATTATTATATTGCTGATTGGGCATTAGCAGGTAACAAACTAAATGAAATAGGAGATTGTTTGTGGTATTTGAATCCGTATAAACCTGTGTGTGATCAAATTTTTCCAAGCAATGGCTCAGGGACATTTCATACTAGATTAGGAAAACATTGTTTTTACAGACCAACTGAAAGATATTCTCAAACCTAAATTTAAAAATAAAAGGAGGAATTTTATGGAAAATGCAACAAATGAGCCAGAAACTTTAACAAATCCTATATATACACCAGGTTTTTTAAGAACTCAAATAGGAAAATTAATGAGAATAGAATTTTTAATAGGAACAAACAACCTAGTAGATAGGATAGGAATTTTACAAGAAGTAGGAGCAAGTTATATTTTGTTAAGATCATTCGAAAATGATAGTTTAATATATTGTGATTTGTATTCTATTAAATTTATAACAATATCAACTAACAGTTCGTTTCCATATAATGGTATGATTAATAGGTATTCATATTAAAAGTTTTGTTGACAAAATCAAGATGAAATAATATACTACTGATAGATTATAATTAGAAGGAGAAATTTATGGAAATAATAAACTTTTTTTCTACAGATGGTATTAAATTAAATGGTTTTTTGCATAGGCAAAATACATTAAATAAAGATGTAATATTAGCAGTACATGGAATGAGTAGTAATTGTTTTAAAGAAAGAGATTTTGCTATTGCAAACGAAGTAAATAAAGCCAATATAGATTATTTTGGATTTAATAATAGAGGAAGTGAACTGGTAAAATATATAAAAAAAGATGTAAATGGAAAAAAAGAAAAAATACTAGCGGGAACCTCGTATGAGGATGTTTTAGATGGATATAAAGATATTGTTGGAGCTATGCTAAAATTAAAAGAGCTTGGATACAAAAATATATATTTACAAGGACATAGCTTAGGATGTACAAAAATAATTTATACATACAACAAATTAAAAGAATCTAAAAATGAATTATTTAATATGATTAATGGGGTAATTTTACTTTCTTTAGTAAATATTCCCCAAGTACTAAAAATATACTTAAATGATAATTATAATTTTTATATAAAACTAGCAGAAGAAAAGGAAAATAAAGGGGAAATAAATGATTTTATGCCAGAAAAGTCATTTATTCATCCTATAAGCGTAAAATCATTTTTAAGATATGCTAGAGACAATAAAGAAATTTCAATCAATAATTATGAAGATGTTAAAAGTATAGAAGTTCCTATATTTATGCGTTGGGGAACCGAAAAAGAAATGATAGTAGAAAAACCAAGTGAGTTAGTAAACAAAGTATTAAATATTATAGAAAACAATAATAAAGATATTAATTATATAGAAGGAGCAGACCATGGATATCATGGAAAGGAACAATTATTGGCTAAACAAATTGTAAAATTTTTAGAAGAACAAAGGAGATAAAAAATATGGCAAATATATTTGATTATATGCAATGGCGAGATATTAATTTTGAAAAAGTAGAATTTAATGAAATTGACGCTTTAATTTTATGTAGGTTATCATATTTTCCGTTAGATAATATAAACTTAGAAAATGAAAGTATTACTATAAAAGAAGCATATGATAGGTATGAAAAACAAGAAAAAACAAGTAGAATATTACAAAAGGAGGACTTACAATTATTTCCTATTTTAGCAAATAGTGAAAGATTTGGAAAATTAATTTTATCAAATTATATTAATAAATTGGACAAGTTAGAAGAAAAACAATTTTCTGCAATTACAATACAAATACCAGACCAAACAATATTTGTTGCCTATAGAGGTACTGACAATACAATAGTTGGTTGGAAGGAAGATTTTAATATGAGTTTTAGGGACTTAGTTCCATCACAAGTGGATGCTATGAACTATTTAAATAATATTGCTTCCAAATATGACAAAAAAATAAGAGTTGCAGGACATTCAAAAGGAGGAAACCTTGCAGTATACGCTTCAACTTTTTGCAAAAAAGAAGTTAATGATAGAATAATTGCTATATATAATAACGATGGACCAGGATTTCAAAAAGCAGTTATAGATACAAATGAATATAAAAATACAATAGGAAGATTACATACATATATACCCCAAACTTCTATAATAGGAAGATTACTTAATCATAAAGAAAAGATAACAATAATAAAAAGTACTCAAACAGGAATTATGCAACATGATTTATACACATGGCAACTAATAGGAGATCATTTTATAGAAGATACATTAACAAATTCTAGTGAATTTATTGATCATACAATAACTGATTGGCTTGATGAAGTTTCACCAGAACAAAGAGAAAAGTTTATAGATACATTTTTTGAAATATTAAATGCAACAGAAGCCAAAACATTGTCTGAACTAAGCAGTAAAAAATTTGAGACAGCAAAAGTCTTACTAAGTACATATAAAAATATTGATGATGAAAGTAAAGAAATAATATCCAAAACATTATCAATATTTTTCCGCATAGCAAAAAATAATATTAAATTAATATAAATAGAAAAAGAAGATATAGAATATAAAACTTAAAATTATGCTTGTACTTTTTATAATTTAACTATATAATATAAAAAGTTTAAGGAGGCAAATATGAATTTTATAGAAAATGTAAAACAAAGAGCAAAAAAACAAATTAAAACTATAGTTTTGCCAGAAGCTGAAGATATACGAACATTAGAAGCTACTCAAACAGTTTTAAAAGAACAATTTGCAAAAATAGTTTTAATTGGAAACAAAGAAAAAGTTGTAGAAAAAGCAAAAGAAAACCATATAGACATTGAAGGTGCTAAAATTATTGAACCAGAAAAGTCTGAAAAGTTTGATGAATATGTAAATACTTTATACGAGTTAAGACAAAAAAAAGGTATGACAATTGAAAAAGCAAAAGTTCTAGTAAAAGACCCAGTATATTTTGGAATGCTAATGCTAAAAGATCAAAATACTGAAGCAGATGGCCTTGTATCAGGTGCAGTTCATTCTACAGCAGATACTTTAAGACCTGCACTTCAAATATTAAAAACAGCAGAAGGAACAAAACTTGTATCAGCATTTTTTGTAATAGTAGTTCCAAATTGTGAGTATGGAGAAAATGGAACATTTGTATTTGGAGATTGTGGATTAAATCAAAACCCTACAGACGAAGAATTATCAGAAATAGCTATATCATCTGCAAAAAGTTTTAAACAATTAGTACAAAAAGAACCTAAAGTTGCCATGCTTTCATATTCTACATATGGAAGTGCTAAATCAGAATTAACACAAAAAGTTATAAGTGCAACACAAATTGCAAAAGAAAAAGAACCTAATTTAATATTAGACGGAGAGATGCAATTAGATGCTGCAATAGTACCACAAATAGCAAAAATGAAAGCTTCATCAAGCCCTATACAAGGAACGGCAAATACATTAATATTTCCAAACTTGGATGCAGGAAATATAGGTTATAAATTAGTACAAAGACTTGGAAAAGCAGAGGCATATGGACCACTTTGCCAAGGAATTGCAAAGCCAGTAAATGATTTATCAAGAGGATGTAGTAGTAATGATATAGTTGGTGTTATTGCAATTACAGCTGTTCAAGCACAAGAAGAATAAAGGGGAGTGCAAATATGAAAATTTTAGTATTAAATTCTGGAAGCTCATCTTTAAAATATCAAGTAATAGATATGGAAAACAATGAAACTATTGCAAAAGGTTATTTTGAAAGAATAGGGCAACCCAATTCTTTTTTATCGCACAAGGTACATGGTAGAAAACACAAATTTGAAATAGAAGCCAAAGACCATGAAGAAGCCATAACTTTTGTACTAAATAGATTAACAAATGACCACTATGGTGTAATAAAGAGTTTGGAAGAATTAGAGGCAATAGGACATAGAATTGTACATGGTGGAGAAAAATTTAGTGATGCAGTTTTAATTACAGATGAAGTAATTGAGGAAATAAAAAAATGCAGTGATTTAGCACCACTTCATAATCCAGCGGCAGTACTTGGAATAGAAGCATGCAAAAAAGTTGTTCCAAATATGAAAATGGTAGCTGTATTTGATACAGCATTCCATCAAACAATACCAAAAGAAAGGTATATTTACCCTGTACCATATAAATACTATGAAAAATATGGAGTACGTAAATATGGATTTCATGGTACATCACATCAATATGTAGCAAATAGAGTTTGCAAAATGCTTGGTAAAGACATTAACAATTTAAAAATAATTAATTGCCATTTAGGCCAAGGAGCTAGTATTTGTGCAATACAAAATGGAAAGTCTGTAGAAACAAGTATGGGACTTACTCCATTGGGTGGAATTACTATGGGAACAAGAAGCGGCGATTTAGATCCATCTGTTTTAACATATTTAATGAAAAAAGAAAATTTGTCGGCTGAAAAAATGGAAGAAATTTTAAATAAAAAATCAGGAGTTTATGGTGTTTCAAGAGTTTCAATGGATTTTAGAGATATAGAATATGAGGCTTTATCTGGAGGAACACATGCTAAACTTTCCTTAGATATTTTTTCATATTTAATTGCACAATATATAATGAAATGTGCAGTTGCAATGAATGGAGTAGATATAATAACATTTACAGCAGGTGTGGGGGAGAAAAGCCCATATTGCAGAGAGTTAATATGTAAACAATTAGAGTTTTTAGGTGCAAAATTAGATTTATCAAAAAATGAAATAAAAGGCGAAGAAGCAGTAATTTCTACTGACAATTCTAAAATTATTTTGTGTGTTGTGCCTACAAATGAAGAATTAATGATTGCTAAAGAAACTGAAAAAATAATAAATAATTAGGAGGAAAAAATGAAAATATTAGTATTAAATTGTGGTAGTTCATCACTAAAATATCAATTAATTAATATGGAAACTAATGATGTGTTAGCTTCTGGAAAATATGAAAGAATAGGAGAAGAGGAAGCTTTTATTACACATAAAGTAAATGGACAAAAAATTGAAATAAAACATCCTGCATTAAATCATGAAGAAGCTATAGATTTTACATTAAAACAATTAATAAATCCAGATTACAAAGTAGTTGATTCATTAGATGAAATAAGTGCTATAGGACACAGAGTAGTACATGGTGGTGAATATTTTTCTAGTCCTGTTATAATAACTGATGAGGTTATAAAAAAGGTAGATGAATGTGCTGAACTTGCTCCACTACACAATAAAGCAGCAGTTTTAGGAATGAAAGCATGCCAAAGTGTAATGCCTGGAAAACCAATGGTAGTTGTATTTGATACAGCCTTTCACCAAACAATACCAAAAGAAAGATATATTTACCCAATACCATATGAATATTATAAAAAATATGGAATACGTAAATATGGATTTCATGGTACATCACATATGTATGTATCAAACAGATTGGCTGAAATTGAAAATAAACCAATAGAAGACCTTAAAATTGTAACATGTCATTTAGGCCAAGGTTCTAGTATATGTGCTGTTAAAGGTGGAAAATCTGTAGATACAAGTATGGGCTTAACACCTCTTGCTGGAATACCAATGGTTACAAGAAGTGGTGATTTAGATCCATCTGTTGTAACATATATAATGAAAAAAGAAAATATGACAGCAAGTGAAGTAGAAGATATGCTAAACAAACAATCTGGTGTTCAAGGAATATCAGGATTAGCACCTGATTTTAGAGTAATAGAGTCAGAATCATATACAGATAATGAAAGAGCTAAAATTGCTATGGAAAGCTTTAAATATGCTGTTGCAAGTTATATTGCAAAATATGCAGTTGCTATGAATGGAATAGATGCAATTGTATTTACAGGTGGTGTTGGAGAAAACCAAATAAATATTAGAAAAGGAATATGCAAACAACTTGAATTTATGGGAGTTATTGTTGATGAAGAAGCAAATAATGTAAGAGGAGAAGAAAGATTAATTACAAAACCAGAATCTAAAATAAGAGCATATATAATTCCAACTAATGAAGAATTAATGATTGCTAAAGAAACTGAAAAACTAGTAAATTATATAAAATAAATAAATTTTAAAAGCAAATGAGTGTTAGATATTCATTTGCTTTTTATAATTTTATTAATTTCAAGTAAAACATCTCCAAAATTTACATAATTTCATATTATATATAAAATGCAAATGAAAGGAGGGATACAATATTGGAATTAGAAGGTATAAAAATAGGATTTGGATTAACAGGATCATTTTGTACATTTAGCAAAACAATTCCTAAAATAAAAGAATTAGTAAAAATGGGCGCTGAAGTCATACCAATTATGTCTTTTAATGCCTATAATACTGATACAAAATTTGGAAAAGCAAAGGATTTTATAAATGATATTGAACAAATAACTAGTAAGAAAATTATAAATACAATTGTTGATGCTGAACCGATAGGACCTAAAAAGATGACAGACATAATGGTTATTGCACCATGTTCAGGAAATACTATTTCAAAATTAGCAAATGACATAATTGATACTCCAGTAACAATGGCTGCTAAATCGCATTTACGAAACAATAACCCTATAGTAATAGCACCGTCAACTAATAACGCATTAAGTGGAAATGCTGAGAACATAGGAAGATTATTAAATAGGAAAAATTATTATTTTGTACCATTTAGACAAGATAATCCTATAACAAAGCCACGTTCACTTGTTTTTGATCCAGAATATATAATAAAAACAATACAATATTCTATTAATAAAGAACAAATTCAACCTATAATTTTATGAACTTTTTAGCAACTTTTTTGTGTATATGTCATAAAATGTATTATAAGATAAAAGGAGGAAGAAAAATGTTTAGAAGATATCAAAAATGCTATTGTATGAACAATGACAATCAAAATTATAATCTAGAAAATTGCAATGATAATGACAATATGCTAGAAACGCAATGTCAAAACAATTGTTCTTGTCAGCAATATGAAAATGATAGTTGTGAATGTGGATTTGATGAAGAATATGGAGTTTTTCCAGAAAATCCTATGCTAGCTCAAAGTTATGTTCCAATTCAATATATGGATAAAACTTTTAAACCATGTGTTGGATTAAAAATGGGAACAATTTTTCCAGAATTGGTAAGTCCTTATATGCCTTGTCAATCCATGAGAGAAAACGAATATATCGCTGCTACTAATCAAATTGGAAAGGGGTGCAATAAGTGTTGTTAGAAGAAAATAGAAACTGTAATTGCAATAATATGCAAGAAAATACACAATATGTGTCAGCAGAAATGAACAATCAATGTCAATGTAATACAGAACCTCAATCAGGAGTTGATTGTAATTTAAGAAAAGAAATGATAGACAAAATAAGATGTTACGAATTTGCAATAAATGAACTTGCTTTATATTTAGACACTCACCCAGATGAATCAAAAGCTCTTTGCCTTCATAGGAAATACTGCAAAGAAGCGAAAGAATTAAAAGATAAATATCAAAAGGTATTTGGACCACTTACCATAAATTATCCTTGCAATAAATGGAGATGGTTAGAAGAACCTTGGCCTTGGGAAAGGGGGAATTTTTAATGTGGACTTATAATAAAACTTTACAATACCCAATAAATATAAAGTGTCCAGATCCTAGACTTGCAAAAGTTATTATTTCTCAATACGGTGGACCTGATGGGGAACTTGCTGCTTCTTTAAGATATTTATCTCAAAGATTTGGAATGCCTGATCAAAAGGCAAAGGCTATATTAAATGATATTGGTACAGAAGAATTAGCACATTTAGAAATGGTTGGGGCAATAGTACACCAGTTAACTGCAGGAGCTTCAATAGAAGAAATAGAAAAAGCAGGATTGGGTTCATATTATACAGACCATGGGGTGGGTTTGGAATATATCTAAATAAGAATTTAAATAAATAATTGATAAAAAAAATTAAATGGTTCTTTTTCATGAACTTTAAAAAATAAAAATGTGTTGTCTTAATTCTTCCAATGTACAAACTCTACCATTTTTAATATCATCTTCACTTTCTTGAAGTTTGGCAAAGAAAAATAAATCATAAATAATATCATATAGAGTATTTTCTTGTACATTTACTTGATTTAAAGTTTTTTTCATAAAATCCATTAATATAACCTCCTTTTAATTTGGATTTTTATCTTCAAGCATTTCTTTTAGAGTTTCATAATTAAAATGCTTATCAGTTCCAGGAATAATAGTTGTTTCATCTTCGCCATACCTTTTAATATATTCCATCATAAGTTTAAATACCATTTCGGTTGGTTTTAATCCATCAAAAATTTGTAAAATTTATACGATATACTAAAAATTCCAATGAATAATTACATCTTGTGATTTTGTTTTTTTGTTTTTTTCTCCAATTTCAATATAATCTATAAAGCTATTAACAATGTCATAATTAAGTTCTGTAAAGTTTTTAAAGTGGTCGACTATCTTTTCTTTTTGTTCTTTTATAAATTTACTGTTTAATTCTTTTTCCTTTAAATTAGATAAATCATTTTCAACTTTAGTTAGTTCTTTTTGCTTTGCTGATTTATCAGTTAGAAAAGAGGAGTTTAAATCTTCAAACACATCTTCTGGAACTTTGCAACTTACTTTATTTAAGTAAAGTTCTTTTATTGCTTTATTGATATCTACCATTTCTTTAGAAAGTAATTCAACCTTATTTTTTAATAATTTAATCTTGTTCAAATTATCATTTGAAACAAATAAATCATTAGAAATATTATCAAAGTTGTAAAATGCTAGAATATTTCCTCTTATTTTTTCAGTTACTAATGCTTTTAAGTTTTCATACCCAATAGAATGTGGAGTGCAAGTGGCATAGAGTTTTTTAGAGCCTTTACAGGAAAAATAAATGTAACCTCTATCATTTTTACATTTATAAAGTTTTGAACCACAATCTAGGCATACTAACTTATTAGCAAATAAATGAACTTCACCATTTTTACATCTTCTAGTTTTACTTTTAAAAATTTCTTGAACTTTATAAAATTGTTCTTTAGTAATAATAGGCTCATGTGTATTTTCTACAATAATCCATTCTGATTTAGGTTGATTCACCATTTTTTTAGATTTGTAACTAACTTTTTTATTATATCCTTGCACTAAATTACCAATATAAACTTCATTTTTTAAGATTTTGCTAACTGTAGATTCACACCAATAGTTAATATTCTTGCCCTGATTTTTAAAGTTAATCCCTTGTGATTGTTTATATTTAGTGGGTGTCAAAATACCTTTATCATTTAATATTTGAGCAATTTTAGTAACACCATTGCCTTGTTCATAAAGGTTAAAAATCAATTTAATAACATCAGCAACTTCTGTATCAATAACAAGTTTATTTTTATTTTCTGGACTTCTTTTATAGCCATAGCATACAAAAGAGCCAATATGTAATCCTTGTTTTCTTTTACTATCAAATGTCTTTCTAATATTTTCTGATAAATCTTCTAAATACCACTCATTAACTAAACCATTAATTTGTCTTGATTTTTTATTTCCTTTATCTAATGTATCAACATGGTCAACAAGGCTAACAAATCTAATATTCCACTCTATAAATTTATTGTGCAAATATTTTTCTACTATTTCCATATCACGAGTAAATCTACTTTGAGTTTTACATAGTACAATGTCAAATTTATGTTTTTTAGCGTCTTCTAATAACTTATTAAATTCCGGTCTTTCACTATCGATTCCAGAATAATCCTCATCACAGTAAATATTATAAATATCCCAGTCTTCTTTCATTGCATAATTTATTAGCATAGATTTTTGATTTTGGATACTTTCACTTTCATCAGTTCGCACAAGTTTGTTATCATCTTCACGAGAAAGCCTACAATAAATTGCCACTTTCATAAGTCTACCCTCCAATCGATAAACTACTCATTTTGTACAAGCATATTGTACAAAAATAAGTAGACTTAATTAATACAATTAGTAAATTCATTTACAATTAGCTTAGTAACGATTGTTTCTATACTTTTTACAATATCTTCTACATTGTTATTTTTATTCTTTTCTATAACATTAAAATTTATTTTTTTACACATACAAAATCCTCCTATTTTACTATATTCTAAAGGACTTGTATTTGTGAAAACAAAAAAAGTTTTTTTCACTGCATTACGCATAATCTTCTTTTGGTGACATTTATAATGGGATAAAAGTTGAAGGTTATGTTAAATTGTAGTATAATTATAAACAGATAAGCTTTTAGTTTATTTTACATATATCAAAATAATCAGATTGTAATCTGATAAAGAAAGGAAAAAAGTTATGAACAAAAAACGGATAATTTCTTGTGTGATGTTACTTATGGTATGGATTACTCTTATGAGTATGCTTACTGGATGTGCTACATCGGAAAAAATTCCCATTCCAACAGTTGAGAAAGATGTCTATATCTACGATGAAGATAATATCGTTGATGATGATATAGAAAAAAATCTCAACAAAATGTTAGTTGAACTTGAAGAGAAAACAGAAGTAGAGTTTGCCGTTGTGTCAGTAAAAAGTTTGCTTTACAGAAGTATTGAAGATTATGCAAATAATCTATTTAATACTTTAGGTATTGGCAAAAAGGGAAAAGACAATGGAGTATTACTTTTATTCTCTCGGTCTGATGAAAAAGTTAGACTTGAAATTGGTAGAGGATTAGAAGGATGCTTAAATGACTCAAAATGCGGTCGAATTCTCGACGATTACTTTGTTCCTTATCGTGAAAACGATGAATATACTAAAGCAACAGAAATGACAGTAAAAGCTGTTTTAAATGTTATTGCTGAAGAATATGAAATCGATATTCAAGGTTTGGAAAAGGATCTATCTGTTGAAGATGATTCTGATGATGGATTACTATTATGGGTATTTATAATAATTATTATTATATTTAGTGCAACAATAGTTATTGTAGCCATTTGCGGTGGTGGTGGTTCATCAGGAGGAGGATTCTACGGAGGATCTTCAGGTGGTTTTTCTAGCGGTGGATTCGGAGGAGGTTTTTCCGGAGGAGGTGGTGCCTCACGATAGCAAATTGAAAATGCAAATTGTAAACTAAAAAGCAAAAAATTAAAATCATTAGGAGGTAATTTACAATGAAAAGCAGGACAAAGGTATTAATTGGTATCGGTGCAGTAGCATTATTGGCAGTATTCTGGTTTTTTGGAACTAGAAACAGTTTGGTATCTTTGAAAGAAGATGTCGAAATGCAGCAGTCTCAAATTGAGACAACACTCCAAAGGCGGAGTGACCTTATTCCAAATTTGGTAGCAACTGTTAAGGGATATGCAAACCATGAGGAAGAAGTATTTACAGAAATTGCTGATGCAAGATCAAAACTTGCAGGAAGTATTGAAAGTGGAGATATGGAAAGTATCAGTGAAGCAAACAATGCTTTAGATTCTGCTATTGGCAGATTACTTGCAATTTCAGAAAATTATCCTGACCTCAAAGCTAGTGATCAATTTATTGCATTGCAGGATGAACTGGCTGGAACAGAAAATAGAATTGCTGTAGCAAGACAGCATTACAATGAAAAACTGTATACGTACAATAAAACAGTTCAAAGATTTCCTACCAGCATAGTTGCTGGAATGAGTGGATATTATCCTATGCAATATTTTGAGGCTGATGAGAGTGCAAAGGAAGTACCTAAAGTTGATTTTAATTAACTTTGACCTTTTAAAAAAAATTGTAGATAACTAAATAAGTTGTCAACTGTTGCAAAAAAGACAACCGAAAGACTAATTTTAGTCTTTCGGTTGTCTTTTACAGGAATTAGAACTCTTTCCATGCCCAAGCCACTCTCATTCCCTCGAAAACCTCTGTTATTGGAATGGCTCTCTGATCTGCATACATAGGATCTTCCACTAAAAAGTTTGCTCTGCGTACACCAACCAAGTTAATGAAATGATGATCATAAAGTACAGTTACTATCTTTTCTTTTTCAAGATATGAAAAAATATCCTGTACATAACTGAGTCTGACTGCACCAAGGCGATCAAATAAATGATGCCATGTGCCCTTGCCAGGTTCATAATAGCCCATTTCTGCTGCTTTCTCTGTTAAAACGGAGATAGAGTAATGCTTCTTAGAGCCATGTTCAATACAGAATATAGCACAACCGCTTTTTGCTAATGTTGAGCTACCATATTTCCAAGATTCATACTCTGGCTGATACTTAATGTGCTCCAATGAGATTAAGCAATCTTTGTAACTATACTTTTGGGTTGCAGACTCCTTAAGCGTTGTAGAAATCTCTGTAGACCACTTTTTATAACTTTCATATTGCTCATGAGTCATCATACGTGGTTCGAGATTATCGATGCCTGTTGTTACTTTTCCAAATGTATACTCTGTCATATTGTACTCCTACCTAGCTAGCTCAATGCCATGGGTATTAGCTAGGATTTTTTTCGAATTTTTTATTGAGCTAATTAAATTATACCAAAAAATCAATTTTATGTCAATTTTTCAATGTCTGTATCTCTTATTATAGCAGGTGCTGTAAGGAATAGTTGAACATTGCTGTTTGATATTTTCTTCCATCTAACTATTCATTGGAACTTTTGAAAAAGTATGGTTTTTTGTAGGATTTTATGGTATAATTCAGAAGTAGTAAAAAAGGGAGATTATATGCTTAAATTACACAATTTTTATAATTTTGAATTACTGAAGATTTATTTTAAAAATATAAGATATGAAAGGAATGCAAAAAAATGGAAAATAAATATAACTTAACTTTAGAACAAAATATATTTTTAGCCAAAAGAAACTTAGTTGATAACATATATGCAAATGCAAAAATGGAAGGATTAAACATTACTTTTCCACAAACAAAAACAATATTAGAAGGAGTAAATGTTCCAGAATTAAAAATAGATGAAATTCAATGTATATTAAATTTAAGAGATGCATGGAAATATGTTATAAATAATATTTCAGAAGAATTTAATTTAGATTTTATTTGTAAAATTAACGAATTTGTAGCAAGAAATGAAAGCCTTTCTTGGGGAACATTAAGAACACGGTAATGTAGAAATTACAGGAATAAGTTATATTCCAAACATTCCTAATAAAAAAAATGTGGAAAAAGAAATAAATGAAATTTTGCTAATACAAAATCCTACAGAGCGAGCTATAGAATATATGTTATATGGTATGAGAAACCAATTATTTTGGGACGGAAATAAACGAACAAGCACTATTTGTGCAAATAAAATTATGATTGAAAATGGTGCTGGAATTATAAAAGTACCAGATAATAAGTTACAAGAATTTAATATTTTATTATCTGAATTTTATACAACAAATAATAAAGAAAAAATTAAAGAATTTATATACAACAATGCTATTGACGGTATTGTTTTTGAAGATAATAATTAAAAAAGGATATCTAGCACACCCACACCACATGGAGTGGATGTATATCCACAATCTGCTGCAGGTGTTCCTTTTGATGCTACTTGTTTAGCTTGTAAAGGTGATCCTATAGCAAATCTACAAGAAGATCTAGCAGCAGAACAAAAAGCCAGAGCAACTTATGAAAAGTTAATAGATTTATGTAGAGATAACCCAGATGTAATAGATCCATTAAGATATTTAAGAGAAAGAGAAGTAGTACACTTCCAAAGATTTGGTGAAGCCTTAAGAGGAGTTCAAGATAAATTGGCAGACAAAAAATTTTATATGAATAATTGTAATTAAGAAGTCCTCTTGTAAACGTAGCACTTATTAGATATATTTTAATAAGTGCTATAATTTTTATTACTGTTCTTTGAATAATACCGAAATTGGTAAATAGGTAAAATGGAACAAATATAAAAAGAAGAAGTATGTACTTTATTTTTTATTTGATATATGATAAAATATTAAAGTATTAAAATATTAGATTATAAAATATACAAATAAAAAATTTATAAAAGAAAAGAGGAAAAGGAATGGCAAAACCAATAGTTGCAATAATAGGAAAACCTAATGTTGGTAAATCTACATTATTTAATTATTTAGCTGGAAGTAGAATATCTATTGTAGAAGATACACCAGGCGTTACTCGTGATAGAGTTTATGCTGAAACTAATTGGAGAGGAAGAAATTTCACTTTAGTAGATACAGGAGGAATAGAACCTGAATCAGAAGATATTATACTTTCACAGATGAGAGGACAAGCAAATCTAGCTATAAATATGGCAAATGTAATAATATTTGTTACAGATATAAGACAAGGTGTAACTGCTGTTGATCAAGAAATAGCATTAATGCTAAAAAAGTCAGGTAAACCTGTAGTCTTAGTTTGTAATAAGGCAGATAATTATAGTAAAGATAAAGAGGAAATATACGAGTTTTATAATTTAGGAATAGGAGATCCATTTCCAATTTCTGCAACAAATGCCTTAGGAATAGGAGATTTACTAGATGAGATATTTAAACATTTTCCTGAAAAAAACAGCGATGAGGACGACCAAACTATTGTAAAAGTTGCTGTAATAGGAAAACCTAATGTTGGTAAGTCATCTTTAATAAATAAATTATTAGGGGAAAATAGAGCAATTGTAAGCAATATTGCTGGAACTACAAGGGATGCAATAGATTCATATTTAGAAAACGAACATGGAAAATATACGTTAATAGATACAGCAGGAATTAGACGAAAAAGCAAAGTAAAAGAATCTATTGAAAAGTTTAGTGTAATGCGAACTCTATTGGCAATAGAAAGAGCAGATGTTTGTTTGATGATGATAGATGCTTTAGAGGGAGTTACTGATCAGGATGCTAAAATAGCAGGAGAAGCTCACGAGGCAGGAAAGGGAGTTATTATAGTTGTGAATAAATGGGATGAATACGAAAAAGAAACTGGAACTTTAGAAAAGTACAAAAAAGAAATTTATGCTAGATTATCATACTTATCATATGCTCCTATAATATTCATTTCTGCAAAAACTGGTCAAAGAGTTAACAAATTATTTGACTTAATAAATTATGTAGCGAGCCAAAATGCGTTAAGAGTTTCTACATCAGTTTTAAATCAAGTTATAAACGAGGCTATAGCAATTGTTCAACCACCAACAGATAAAGGAAAAAGATTAAAAATTCTATATGGTACACAAGTCTCTACAAAACCACCAACATTTGTAATATTTGTAAATAATAAAGAATTATTTCATTTTTCATACGAGAGATATTTGATAAATCAAATAAGAAAAGAATTTGGATTGGAAGGAACACCAGTTAGAATAATTGCAAGAGAAAAGAATGAAAAGGAAATTTAATTTTAGATTAACAAAGGAGGAATAAAAATGACTTTATATGTAATAGTAGCAATAATTGCATACTTAATAGGTAGTATAAATTTTTCAATTATTTTTAGCAAAAAAATGGCAGGAATCGATATTAGGGAAAAAGGAAGCGGAAATGCAGGAACTACTAATATGCTTCGTAGTGTAGGAAAAAAAGCAGCAGCTTTAACTTTAATTTGTGATATTTTAAAAGGAGTAATAGCAATAGTAATAGCAATAGTATTAGGAAAACTTATAAATATAGCAGATAAATCATTATTAGTTCAAATTTCTGGAATAAGTGTAGTAATTGGACATACATTTCCAATATTTTTTGGATTTAGAGGAGGAAAGGGAGTAGCAACATCTTTAGGAGTATTAATTATGTCTAATTGGCAAATTGGTTTAATATGTTTAGTATTTGCATTAGTTCTTATGCTTCTTACAAAAATGGTTTCGTTAGGGTCTATAGGTGCTGCTATACTATTTCCAGTACTTACATTATTTATAAGAAATAACTATATAGTAGATGAAGGAACAGGATATTTTATTTATAGTGTAATACTAGCAGTAATTGTAGTATTTAATCACCGAGCAAATGTTAAAAGACTATTAAATGGAACAGAAAACAAAATAAGTTTGAAAAAATAAAGAAAGGAATAGAAAATGAAAAATATAGCAATAATTGGTAGTGGTAGTTGGGGAGTTGCATTAGCAATTCATCTAGCAAATTTAGGAAATAAAGTAAAAATTTGGTCTTTCCTTGAAGAGGAAAAGAATTTAATAAACAATGAAAAAAAATGTAAATTTTTACCAAATGCAATTATACCTTCAAATGTAACTTGTTCAACAAATTATAAAGAGGTAATTGATGGTTCAGATTTTATTTTACATGTAACACCTTCAAAATTTACTAGAAGTACCTTTAATGAATATAAAAAATATATAACTAACCAACCTGTAATTATATGTTCTAAAGGATTTGAAAAAGAGTCTTTAAAAACATTAGATGAAGTTTTATTAGAGGAAATGCCAGAAATTAAATTAGGAGTACTTTCTGGACCAAGTCATGCAGAAGAGGTGTGCATTGCTGTACCAACAGTTTTAGTTATAGCATCAAAACACAAAGAAGTTTTAAAAGAAATTCAAGACACATTTATGTCTCCACATATGAGAATTTATACATCTAATGATGTAAAAGGCGTTGAATTAGGTGGAGCTTTAAAAAATATAATTGCATTTTGTGCTGGTGTAGCAGCAGGTATAGGGCTAGGAGATAATACATTTGCTGCTTTAGTTACAAGAGGGTTAACAGAAATTGCTAGACTTGGAGTTAATCTTGGAGGAGAAAAAGATACATTTTATGGATTAAGTGGATTAGGGGATTTAATTGTTACATGTCTAAGTGAGCATAGTAGAAATAGAACAGCTGGAAAATTAATTGGTCAAGGAAAAACAATTGATGAAACGAAAAAAGAAGTTGGGATGGTAATAGAAAGCATTGACAATATAGAAGTTGCTTATGAGTTAGCTAAAAAATACAATGTTGACTTGCCAATAGTAGATACTGTTTACAAAGTTATTTATGATAACCTTGATCCAAAAATAGCAGTAAGAAATTTAATGAATAGAGACAAAAAAATGGAATTTTAAAGAATTGAATAAGATTGTAAATACCAAGACATAATATATTATAGTGATATAAAATGGAGGTATAATAATGGATGTATTTAATAAAATTGGAAAAAAAGCAACGAAAGCATACAGAATAACAGCAAAAAAGACTGGTCAAATTGCCAAAGAGACAAAAATAAAATTAAAAATAAATGAATTAAAATCAGAAATTGATGATTTATATAATGAAATTGGTAAAAAAATATATGAAAAGTATACTACAAATAAACATATAGATAATTTAGAAGAATATCTTGAAGAAGAATTGATAAAAATAGATGTTCTAAGTGCCCAAATTGACACAAATTTAAAAGAGTCCCTCGAGTTAAAAGACAAAAAACAATGCGAAAATTGTTTTGCTAATATTGATATTAATGCTAACTTTTGTCCTAATTGTGGTCAAAAACAAGAGAAAGAACCAGCAAAAGAGGTAGAGGTGTTAGAAGAAAAAGATAAAAATAATGTAAACAATTAAAGCGAACTTTGCATGTTCGCTTTAATTAATATGGATAACGTTCATATAAATACTTTATAAATTCATTTGCATTTTTATTAGTAATTTTTATAAATATGCCTTCATCAAGAGAAATCCACATATTAATTTTAAAATCCTCAAAATTATCTATAAATGTTCCTACTATTTCTGCTAGTTCAATAGGATTATCATAAATCTTTTCCCAACTTAGATTGTTGCTAATATTCAAATTAGTATTATAAAATTTGCTTAAAAAATTATTTATTTCACCTTTTTTTTCACTATATAAATTAACACTCGTTTTCATAAAAACTCCTTTATATTTATTATTTTTATTTTTTTTTAAATTATACAAAGAATAAATTTAAAGACACTTGTAAATAATAGAAAAAAACAAATACTATGGAGGAAATTATGAAAAATTCAAAAAAATTACTAATAACATTTATTATTATTATAATTATTATTAGTGTATCTTATGCTATATATGCAATTAGCAATAATAACAATAGTAATAAAAATGAACAAGAAAAAGTATTAAGTGAAATTAAATATCTTGAATCAAAATTTGTAAATATTTTAAACACCTTAAATAATATTGAATATAGAAATTATAAAATCTCAACTCAAAAAGCTACTAATAACGATAACTCAGAAAGTAGTAGCCAAAATAATTCTTCTTCAAATTCATCAGAGGGCAGTGCGACATCTTCAGAAGAAAAAAGCTTAACTGGCAAAGAAGAAACATTTAATAAATACAATTTAGAAGCACAGGGTGTATTAACAAAGTCGGAAAATATTAATTGGGATTATATAAAAAATGATTTAGAATTAATATACACATCAGTTCCAGTAGTTACATTAGATTTATACAAAATGAATTTTAATAAAGATGATATTTTAAATTTTAATAATGACCTAGATTCATTAACAATTTTAGTTAAAAATGAAGATAAAATGGCAGTTTTAGCCCAAGTTACAAAATTATATTCTTATATTCCAAAATTTTTAAACGATATAGATTTAGATGAAAAGGATAAAATAATTATAAAAACGAAATATAACATATTTGAAGCATATAGCATTTTAGAAACGGAAGAATGGCAAATAATGACTACTAAAATATCAGATGCAATAAATAACTATAACTCGCTTATTACAAACTCAAATATTAATGATCAAAAGCAATATGATTTAAATAAATGTTATATAATGTTAAATGAATTAAAAAACGCAATAAACAAAAAAGATAAAGAACTTTTTTTAATAAAATATAAAAATATACTAGAAGATTTCAATAATATATGATATAATAAACAACAGAGTAAATTGAATAGTCGCTGGCAATATTCAAAAGATATTGCGAGAGGAAAGTCCGGGCTCCACAGAGCAAAAATGCTAGATAACGTCTAGTAAGGGTGACCTTAAGGAAAGTGCAACAGAAAATAACCGCCATTATTGGCAAGGGTGAAAAGGTGAGGTAAGAGCTCACCGCTATTATGGTGACATAATAGGCTGTGTAAACCCCATTTGGAGCAACACCAATAAAGAAGATTAAGTCTGCTCGACGCCTTCTTGACTGTGTGGCTTGAAATATATAGTGATATATATTCTAGATAAATGACTATTTTAAAAGACAGAACCCGGCTTACAGATTTACTCTTTTTAATTAAATTCAACATATTAGTTATAATAGTTCTAAATATTCTTTCTTTTTTTCCAAAAGTATGTTATAATAGAAAATATTTAATTTCAAAACAAAATAAGATAGAAGACATTTATTCTAAGGGAGGTTATATATGTCTAATTATGAAAATATGTCTTTAACAGATTTAAAAAATCTTGCGAAAGAGCATAATATAAAAAATATATCAAAACTAAAGAAAGAAGAAGTTATTTCTGTTCTAAATCAAGTACTTGGAGATAATAATGATACAATTACATCAAATAGCAATATAGAAAAAAATCACAATAGAGGTTATGAAGATCCAATAATAGATTATAAATTAACAACAGATGGAGATGAAATAATTGAAGGAATATTAGACATATTACCAGATGGCTATGGATTTTTAAGAGGAGAAAATTACTTATCAAGTCCAAAAGATGTATATCTTTCACCAATACAAATTAGAAGATTTAAATTAGATACTGGCGATATAATAAAGGGAATTTCTAGATGTAAAGAAGGCGAGAAATTTCCATCACTGATATTTGTTGGTGAAGTTAATGGTGAACACCCAGAAAAGGCTGCTAGAAGAAAAAGATTTGACGAACTAACCCCAATATATCCAATGGAAAAATTAAAATTAGAAACAACTCCAAACGAATATGCAATGAGGATTATTGATCTAATGTGTCCAATTGGAAAAGGCCAAAGAGGAATGATTGTTGCACCTCCTAAAGTAGGAAAAACAACACTTATAAAAAAAGTAGCCAATAGTATAGCAAAAAATAACCCTGAAGTAGAATTAATAGTTTTGTTAATAGATGAAAGACCAGAAGAAGTAACTGATATGAAACGTTCTATAGATGGTCAAGTAATATATTCAACTTTTGATGAGTTGCCTGAACACCACGTAAAAGTAGCTGAAATAGTATTAGAAAGAGCCAAAAGATTAGTAGAACATGGAAAAGATGTTGTAATATTATTAGACAGTATTACAAGACTTGCAAGAGCATATAATTTAGTGATACCATCTTCTGGAAGAACATTATCAGGAGGTTTAGATCCTGCAGCATTACATAAACCAAAAAAATTCTTTGGAGCCGCAAGAAATATTGAATGTGGTGGAAGTTTAACCATTTTAGCAACTGCATTAATAGATACTGGTAGCAGAATGGATGATGTAATATTTGAAGAATTTAAGGGAACAGGAAACATGGAAGTACATTTAGACAGAAAATTATCTGAAAAACGAATTTTCCCTGCAATTGATATAAATAAATCTGGAACAAGAAGAGAAGATTTATTATTAAGTCGAACAGAACGTGAAATTGTATTTGCTTTGCGAAAAGCTATGAATAGTATGTCTGTTTCCGAAGTTACAGAACAAATCATAACTCTAATGACGAAATCTAAAAACAATAAAGAATTTTTGGAAATGATAGATACATTTGTTAAAAAGTTTAAATAATAATTCTTTCAAATATATATTTCAAGAGATAATAAAATTTTATCATTATTATCTCTTATTTTGTATATTAAATACTTAAACAGGGGGAATTTAATTAATGAGAAATTTAGAAAATAAATTAACAAATAGAATTATTAACTATAGTAAATTAATAGAGTATGGTTTTACAAAAAAAGAACATCAATATCTGTATATAAATAACCTAAGTAACAAACAATTTAAAATAGTAATATTAATTTCTGATGAAGAAAAAACATTTCAAATAATTGATTTAGAAAATGGTGAAGAATATTTAATGGTAGACATAACTGATTCGACAGGAAAATTTGTTGGCAAAATTAAAAAAGAATATGAAGATATACTATATGATATAATAAAAAAATGTACAGTTGCAAATATTCATACTAATAATAAATGTGGGCTATCTGGGGAATTGCTATCTCAAAAAGTTTATGATTATTTAACAACGATTCCTAAAGGAAAAGTCGTAACATATAAGCAAATTGGAGAATATTTAGGAAATAAAGGGCTAGCAAGAGCTGTTGGAAACATACTTCATAAAAACACTGATGGCAACAAATATCCTTGTTATAAAGTTTTAAATAGTAAAGGACAACTAGCAGAAGCTTTCGTTTTTGGAGGTAAAACTATTCAAAAATCAAGACTTGAAGATGATGGAATTAAAGTTGTTAATAATAAAGTTGATTTAAAAATTTATCAGTGGAAAGAAAAATAATATAGATATAAACCCCTTGCAAATATTATAACATATATATAAGACTTTATTTGTCGAATGTTGTCAGAAATATATAATTATAAAATTTACATGGTATGGGTTAAAAGAAAGAGAACTATCAGACTGGAAAAAATATTCAAAATTAGAAGAAAATAAAAAAATAGTATTTTTTTCTGATTATTTAAATTCATAATTTTTAAAAATAATGTTGACATTATATTTTTTTATGATATTAAATAGATTAGTTAAAGTATAGTATTTTAATTAGTTAAAATTTTAGTATTTGGATAAAACTAAATAGGGGATATATATAATATTATTTATTTATATGCATATAACATTGCACAAAATCAAAGTATTAGCGAATTTGATTTCCCGAGATATCAACGTTTACGGGCAATATTGCGTAATAAAAAATAACGAAAAAATGCCAATATTTTGAGTCAAAATTTAGTCAATTAACTGGCATGCCTAAGGACATAGCTGGTAAAGATATTCCGTCTGGCGTACCGATGGAGTCAGCTTTGGTAACATGGACTATTGCATTTTTTGAGATAAGGACATATTGCGAAATCGCTGATTTCAAGGTTTTTGTATCCAGGTACAATAAGAACCACAGCGAAGATAGGGTTATTATTGAGGAATAAGTTTGAGAAAAAGAGTTCTAGCCGACTCTTTTTTTCGTATAATTTCACAAAATTTATTATATGAATATTTGATAACAAGTACAAATATGAGACTATATTGGTAAACGACTAATTAGACAAAATGCGTATTATATGTTATAATAAAGAGGAAAAAAATTAGTGAGGTGAATCAAGTGAAACTATTTTTCGATAATTTTAAAAGATTATGGAAATACGCTAAAAGTGATAAACACCTGATTATACAATCAATTATATTTAACATACTGTTTATTGCAATAAGAATCTCAGTTATATTAGTAAGTGCTAAGCTGATAATTAAATTAACAAACAATGATATGATAGGACTATTAATTACTGCTGCTATTGTTTTTGCTATAGAATTATCACATAATACAATATATTATTTCTTGAATGGATGCTATCAAAAAATATATAAAAATCTATTTAAAAAATTACAAACAGATTTGAGTCAAGAGATATTGCATATTGAAAATGAATGTTTAGATAAAAATAATTCAGGATTATTTATTCAAAGGATAACTAGCGATACTAATAACTTAGCGACGTCATTTAAAGACTTTTTATCAGTTATAGGTCAATTATTATCTGATATTGGTATATATATAACAATATTCATTTTAAATAAATATGCATTTATATATTTTGTATTGTGCACAATAGTAATCTTTATTATTGCATTAAAAAAAGAAAAAAGATATTCTCAAAAAGATAGAGCTTTTAAAGAAGAAAATGAAAGAACTACAAGTTTTATAAGCGAAATTGTCAGAGGCTCTAAAGATATCAAGATGCTAAATGCGTATAAGAGTTTTTATAGAATATTAGATGACAAAATAGAGTCATTAAACGCTAAAAGATATGAATTAGACGGAACAAAGCGTATATGGGATTTAATATTTTGGTATTCAATATTCGCTTATAGATTTTTCTTAATTGTATTAATAATAGTATTAATAAATAATGGTTTAACATCTATTGAGATTGCTTTAGTATTGTTTAATTCTATGTCTAAAGTTACAGATTTTATAAAAAATAGCGGAGATTTGTTTGGTGTAATTAAAAGATTTAATCTCTCTTGTGATAGAATCTTTTCTATAATGAATGATAAAATATTCAGCAAGGAAAAATTTGGAGATAAGCATATAGAAAAAATCGATGGAAATTTTGAGTTTAGAAATGTTACTTTTTCATATATAGAAGGTAAAACCGTACTAAACAAAATAAGTTTCAGAGTAAATTCAAAAGAAACTGTTGCTTTTGTTGGAAAAAGCGGTACTGGAAAATCAACGATATTTTCATTATTGTCAAAAATGTATGATAATTACGAAGGGAAAATAATGGTTGACGGTATAGACATAAAAGAATTAGATAGAGACTCCATAAGAGGAAATATAACAATTATTAGTCAAAACCCATACATATTCAATATGAGCATAAAAGACAATTTGAAATTAGTAAAAAATGATTTGACAGATGAGGAAATGATAGAGGTTTGCAAAATGGTTTATCTAGACGATTTTATAAATTCATTGCCTAATAAATATGATACAATTGTAGGAGAAAGTGGAGTTATGCTTTCTGGAGGTCAACGACAAAGATTAGCTATAGCAAGAGCTTTAATACAAAAAACAGAGATTATACTTTTTGATGAGGCAACATCTGCTCTAGATAATGAAACACAATTTCAAATTCAGAGAGCAATTGACAATTTAAAAAGAGAATACACAGTTATGATTATTGCACACAGACTATCTACAATAAAAAATGCAGATAGAATTTTAATGGTAGATAACGGACATATTATAGCAGAAGGTAATCATAACCAGTTGCTAGAGGAATGTGAACAATATAAAAAATTATATGAAACAGAAATTGTCAATATTGATAAATTATGAAATATAAAATAAAAATAGATTTTCAAAAGTGGAGTATAACTGTAAAAATGTATTAAGTTAAAATAATAAGAATCTAATATGAATTAAGCAAATTCAAGAGCTAGTGTAATAAAAATATACTGGCTCTTTTTTTTGTTGGAAAGAAGGTTAAAAATGGAAGAAAATGAAGTAAAAAATACATCTAAATTAAAAGATGAATTAATGAAAAAATTAGAAAATGAATATAGTGAATATAAAGAACAATTTATGAGTTTAACACCAAAAGAAGCAGTAGATAATGCTTATGAATTAGTAGTTAAACAAGAAATTTTTATAAAAAATAAAATAGGAAATAAAAATTAAATAAAAAATAAAAAGTTTAATTATAAATTAGTAAAAGATTTAGAAAATAATCTTTAAGTAAAACTAATTTTGATAATTAAGCATAAAAGTCGTTGCTTAGGAAATTTCTTCCTAGGCAATTTTTAGTATAGGAGAGGATAGGAAATATAGACCCAGGTACTCAAAAAATGAAATATTAAACATTGCACAAAATCAAAGTTATGTTGCAAAGTTTCCATAAAATAGACTTGTATAAGTAGTTGGTAAAACTATTTATATAAGTCTATTTTTTTATTTTAAGGAGGATTTATCATGGAAAGTTCAACTCAAGAAATGGTATTAATTGGATATTATCATTTTAATTCTAAAGATAAAAAACAAATATATTATGTTGTGCAATTACTTCATAGTGAAGAGGACAAAATAAGATGTAATCTTAAAGGAACAATGATTAATGTATTTGTCGAAGATGACGTTTATCAAAAAATAGCTCAACTTGATATTGGTACACTTGTGAAGGTTGAAATTCTACCTAATTTGTCTACAGGAAAAATATATTATAGGGTTGTGATCTAATGAGTGAATTAGAATACTTAAAAGGTATATATGAACTATTACAATCTTTAACCCCCTTTATACAACTTTTAACTGGTTGTATTCAATTTGTAATTGTTTTATTTGTTGTAATAGTCTTATATAAATTATTTAACTTATTCTTTTAATTTTGTATTTATGTGGACTTTTATAATAGTTAGATATATGAACAAGTCATTTTTATTGATAGAAAAGAGCATATTAACAATGAAGATATTGTGTATATTGTCTATATTATACAAAAGGGAAGAGGAAAGGAGTTCTTATGTTTGAAGGTATAACAAGTGCTACATTTAGTGGTGTATTAGATACTATAAAGGAATTAATTCCTATAGTAATACCAGCTGTTGTTGGTTTCTTAGCTTTCAGAAAAGGTTGGTCTTTCTTAAAAGGCGAAATTAGAAAAGCTTAGTATATGGGCTTGAGCATTAAGCTCAAGTCCTACTTTTATGAAAGGAGAAAAATATATGAAAAATATATTGAATAATAGAATACTTGTAATATTAAGTATTTTTGTAATTTTGATAACTTCGTTATGCACAAGTTGTTTTGCTAGTAATGAAAATGCTATTACAATAAAAGATTATAAAACTGGTAAAGATTTAAATATTATTATGCCTTCGTTTTATAAAACTGATGGTTTTAATTATGTTCTTATACAAAATCTATCCATAGATAGTAATAATGATTACTCATCATATTGTATAAATATTTGCAATAAGCCTTTTTATGTTCAAACTGTAAATGGGAATAAACATATATCTGTTCCGAGTGATTCAATATATTATTGGAATAATGTATATACAACGGGAGATTTTTATTCTAATAATACAATAGACTGTTCTAGTATGTCTTTTACTTTGGATGATCATAATAGTTTTGACAGAATTTCATATTATAGGACGGATAATGTTTCTTATAGTGTTAATTATACTAATTATGATATTTTAGATGATGAAGGCAACTTGGTTTTTCAGGGAGCTCCACAGATTCCGGAAATAACGAAAACACTGGTGGAGCAGACAACACAAACCCAGATTCAGGAACAACTGAAACTGATGATAACTGGTTTTCTAAAATATTTAATAGTATTTGTAATCTCGGTAATAGCATTTTGGAAGGGTTGGAAGTTCCTTTCAAAGCAATTGAAGAGGGCTTAAATTCAATAGGAGAATTTTTTAAAAATTTAATAAGTTACTTAAATCCGTTAGATGAAAATTTTATTTTTACTAAGCTATTTTCTAATATTAATAAAATTGTTTCATGGTTAAATCCATTTAGCGAAGATTTTTTTCTTTCTAAATTATTTAGTTGGATAAACCCTTTTAGTGAAAACTTTTTTGGAAAAAAACTTATAGAACTATTTTCTGATTTATTAGAAGCTTTATTTATTCCTAATAATAATCCATTTAGTGAGTTGTCTAATAAATTTAACACAAAATTTTCATTTATTAATCAAATTAAAGATTTATTATATAGTTTATTAGGATTTAATAATTATGGTGAAAATTGTCCAACTTTTGAAATGACATGGAGAGGTGTTACGTTTGCTTTTATAGATTTTTCTATGTTTTTACAATATAGATTATGGTTACATGGCATTATTTTGGCTATATCTTGGTTTATATTTATCAAGAGAACATATTATAAATTACCTGGAATTATAGGAGGTTTTAGTCAATGATTACTGAAGGAATATTAAATTTTTTAGCTTTTATCCCTCATTTATTATTAGATAACCTAGGTGAAATTTCTTTTAGTATACCAGACAATGTTTTTGATGGACTTAATAGTATATTTAATTGTTTAGGTTTTTTATTTCCTATAAGCGGACTTTTAATTATATTAGGTATTTCATTTACGATAAAATCTTTCCAAGTTATATGGGCTATTATTTTACGTATTAAAAGTTTTATACCTACAATGGGAGCATAATTTAAGTTTGGGGCAACGTAACCGCATGGTACTTGCCCAAACTTATTTGCTTATAGAAAGGGGCTAATCAAATGAATAAAGATATATTTTTTTATTTATTACAAAATCGTATTTTTATAGATAGTTTAACTAATGATGAAATTGAACAAATTTATAAATTTTTTAAACATTGTCATAAAGAACGTAATATAAATATTTTTTTAGGAACAATAGAATACTTAATTAGGAGATAATAATTATGAATTTTTATATAGGATTAATTACAATATTTTGTTATTTATATACCATTATTTCTATAATATATATATTATACACAAATGTTTGGTATCATTTTAATATTGAAAGAGAGGATAAAACGAATGAATAATATATTTTATTTTATGCTTGGTTTTATAG
>CAKPKZ010000002.1 GCA_934167435.1 uncultured Clostridia bacterium
GTAGAATAGACCTATTACAAGCAGAATCAGTTATAGATATAATAAATTCAAAATCTGAAAAAGAAGCTAGAACTGGAATTAAACAACTAGAAGGTCAACTTTCAAAGAAAATAAACGAAATAAAACAAGAAATATTGGATGTAATGGTAAATGTAGAAGTATCTATCGATTATCCAGAATATGATGTAGAAGATGTTACAAATAATCAAATAATGAATATGTTAAATAGTATAGAAAGTAAATTAACTAAACTAGAAAAAAGCTTTGATGATGGGAAAATTATAAAAAACGGAATAAAAACAGCTATTATAGGTAAGCCAAACGCAGGAAAATCTTCGTTATTAAATGCTATTTTAAATGAGGACAGAGCAATTGTAACAGATATAGAAGGAACAACAAGAGATACAATAGAAGAATTTGTAAATATAAATGGAATTCCTTTAAAAGTTATAGATACAGCAGGGATAAGAAAAGCTACAGACGAGGTAGAAAGAATAGGAATAGAAAAGTCTAGGGAAATAGCCAATAGCGCTGATTTAGTAATTGCAATAATTGATGCCTCAAAAGAATTAACAAAAGAAGATGAGGAAATACTTGAAATAGTAAAAAATAAAAAATCAATAATTATATTAAATAAAATAGACCTAAAACAGAAAATAACTAAAGATAATCCATATTTATTAGAAGCTAGTAAAGACATTATAGAATTATCAACAATAACTAATGTAGGGTTAGATGAGTTGTATGAAAAAATAACACAATTATTTAATTTAAATCAAATTAATTTGGATAATGAAATATTAATAACAAATGTAAGACATAAAAATTTAATTTCTAAATCAATACATGATATAGAAAATACAAAACAAACAATTAATGATAATATGCCAACAGATATAATAGCAATATTTATAAAAGAGATTTTAGAAGATTTAGGACAGATTACAGGAGAAGAAATAACAGAAGATATTATTAATGAAATTTTTGCAAAGTTTTGTCTAGGAAAATAACATTAAAATGACACACGAAAATCAAAAATAACAAGTTTTATAACAAACAATGAACAATTTTATAAATAAAAAGAAAAAAGCGTTATAAGGCAAAATAAAAGCAAAAATACCATAATTAACATAATGTAAACATGAAAATGCAAAAGTAAAATTAAACTTATAAAGTCGGGAAAACAAAATTTTCTGTTTCACATAGAAAAAAAGAAAAGAGGTAGTAAAAAATGAAATATTATGCTGGAGATTATGATGTGGCTGTTGTAGGGGCAGGACATGCTGGATGTGAGGCAGCATTAGCAGCTGCAAGAATGGGAATGAAAACACTAATATTTTCAATAAGCTTAGAAAATATAGCAAATATGCCATGTAATCCACACATAGGTGGAAGCTCAAAAGGACACTTAGTTAGAGAAATAGATGCACTTGGTGGAGAAATGGGAAAGAACATAGATAAAACTATGATACAAATAAAAATGTTAAATACTTCTAAAGGCCCTGCTGTACATTCATTAAGAGCACAAGCCGATAGAAAAAAATATCAAATGGAAATGAAACACACATTAGAAAAACAAGAAAATCTAGAATTAAAACAAGCAGAAATAGTTAATATAAATGTAGAAGATGGAAAGGTAAAATCAATTGAAACAAATGTAGGTGCAGTCTACAATGTAAAAACATTAATTTTAGCAACAGGCACATATTTAAAAGGAAAAATATTCATAGGAGAGTTTTCAGAAGAAAGTGGACCAGATGGAGTTGCAGCAGCAAATAAATTATCAGACTGTTTAAAAAATATAGGAGTAGATTTAGTTAGATTTAAGACAGGAACACCAGCAAGAATAAATAGAAGAAGTATAGATTTTAGCAAAATGGAGGTTCAAAAAGGAGATGAAACAATAGTACCATTTTCTTTTGAAGACGATATAAAAGAACTAAAACAAGTTGATTGTTATTTAACATATACAACAGAAGAAACACATAAAATAATTAGAGAAAACTTACATAGATCTCCGCTTTATGCAGGTAAAATAGAAGGAACCGGACCTAGATATTGTCCATCAATAGAGGACAAAGTAGTAAGATTTAGTGACAAACCAAGACATCAAGCATTTGTTGAACCAGTAGGATTAGACACAGAAGAAATGTATATACAAGGAATTAGTTCTTCGTTGCCAGAAGATGTTCAAATAGCATTTTATCATACAATTCCGGGATTAGAAAAAGCAGAATTCACAAGACCTGCATACGCAATTGAATATGATTGTATAGATCCTTCTAATATGAAATTATCTTTAGAATACAAAACAATAGAAGGCTTATTTACAGCAGGGCAAATAAATGGAACTTCAGGATATGAAGAAGCAGCATGTCAAGGATTAATAGCAGGAATAAACGCAACAAGAAAAATACAAGGAAAAGATCCAATAATATTAGACCGAACACAAGGGTATATAGGAGTTTTAATAGATGACATAGTAACAAAAGGAACAAACGAACCATATAGAATGATGACTTCAAGGGCTGAATATAGATTGCTTTTAAGACAAGACAATGCAGATTTAAGATTAACAGACATTGGGCATGAAATTGGTTTGATTTCTGACGAAAGATATAAGATGTTCGACATGAAACGACAAAATATTGAAAAAGAGAAAATAAGATTAAAAAATACAATAGTAAAACCAACAGAAGAAGTAAATAAAATATTAAGAGAAAATGGAACCACGCAATTGTCTACAGGTACAAAAATGTCTGAACTATTGAAAAGAACAGAACTAAATTATGAAAAATTAAAGCCAATAGACGAAAACAGACCTGAATTAACTATGCAAGAAAAAGAAGAAGTTGAGATACAAATAAAATACGAAGGCTATATAAAAATGCAAGAAGAGCAAGTAAAGAAATTTAGAAAACTTGAAGAAAAAATATTACCAGAAAATATAGATTACGAGCAAATAAAAGGAATTAGTCTAGAGGGAAGACAAAAACTAAATAAATTCAAACCAAATTCAATAGGACAAGCTTCAAGAATATCAGGTGTTTCACCTGCAGATATATCAGTTTTATTAATACATTTACAAATGCAAAACAGAGAATAAGGAGAATGGTATGGAAAAACAGGAATTTTATAAATTAATGAGAGAGTATTGCGAAAAATTAAATATAATGTTGAATGAAAAACAATTAGACAAGTTTTATTTATATATGGAGTTATTAATACAATGGAATGAGAAAATTAATTTAACGGCAATAACAGAACCTAAAGAGATAATATTAAAACACTTTGTTGATTCAATGACAATTAATAAGTATATAGGAAAAGACGAATCATTGGTTGATGTAGGAACAGGGGCAGGATTTCCAGGAATACCATTAAAAATAATAAGAGATGATATAAATGTAGTTCTAGTAGATTCATTAAATAAAAGAATAAACTTTTTAAATGAAATAATTAAAAAGTTAAATCTAAACAAAATTAAAACAGTTCATGCTAGAGCAGAAGAGTTTGGAAGAATGAAAGAATATAGAGAGAAATTCGACAATGTAACATCAAGAGCAGTAGCAAATTTAGCAACACTTTCTGAATATTTAATGCCATTAACAAATATAAATGGAAAATGCATATGCATGAAAGGATCTGAAGTTAAAGAAGAAATAGATAATGGCAAAAATGCAATAAAAATACTTGGAGGAAAAATAGAAAATATAGATACATTTAAATTGCCAAATAGCGATATAAATAGAAATGTAATCATAATAAAAAAGGTACAAAAAACAGATAAAAAATACCCAAGAAAGCCAGGTACACCAAGTAAAGAACCAATAAAGTAAAAAAGACAAATATTTTGTCTTTTTTTATTGACTTTTTTAAAATAGTTTTATATTATATATAATATAAAAAATTAACAAAAATGGGGGCAATCAAAGTGTGTAAAATAATATCAGTAGCAAATCAAAAAGGTGGAGTAGGAAAAACAACAACAACAGTAAATCTAAGTACAATATTAGCTAAAAAAGGAAAAAAAGTACTATTAATTGATGCCGATCCACAAGGAAACGCAACAAGTGGATTAGGAGTAGAAAAAGAAGTCGAACTATCAATTTATGACATTTTAGTAAATGAAACAAAAATGCAAGATGCGTGCGTAGCAACAAGTATAAAAAATTTATATGTATGCCCATCAAACATAAGTTTGGCTGGTGCAGAAGTTGAGTTAGTTTCTATGATGTCTAGAGAGCAAAGGCTAAAAGAAAAATTAGAAGAAGTAAAAGAACAATATGACTATATATTAATAGATTGTCCACCATCATTAGGACTAATAACATTAAATGCTTTTACAGCTTCAAATAGTGTTTTAATTCCTGTACAATGTGAGTACTTTGCATTAGAAGGACTAGGACAATTATTAAACACAGTAAATTTAGTAAAAAAACATCTAAATAAAGAAATAGAAGTTGAAGGAGCACTACTTACTATGTATGACATAAGAACTAACCTTTCAAATCAAGTTGTAAAAGAAGTAAAAAAATATTTTGGAGACAAAGTATACAAAACAGTAATACCAAGAAATGTAAGACTAAGTGAAGCTCCAAGTTTTGGTTTACCAATTACAATATATGATCCAAGATCAAAAGGAGCTAAAAGCTATATTAAATTTGCAAAAGAATTTTTAAATGCAAATGACGAAAGTAAAAAAGCAAAACATATGAGATAATAGGGAGGAATAACAATGCCAAAAATGACAGGATTAGGAAAAGGATTAGATGCTTTATTTGGACAAGCACCTGAAAGCCAAGAGGAAGAAATACAAGAAACAGATGTATTAAAAAATTTAAACATAAATGAAGTTGAACCAAATAGAAATCAACCAAGAAAAAGATTTGATGAAGAAGCACTAGAAGAATTGGCTGAATCAATAAAAGAATATGGATTAATTCAACCTATAATTGTATCAAAAAAAGAGGATTACTATGAAATAATTGCAGGAGAAAGAAGATGGAGAGCATCAAAACTTGCAGGTTTAAAAGAAATACCAGCAATTATTAGAGAAAATGACGAAAGAAAAAATACAGAAATAGCATTAATAGAAAACATACAAAGGGAAGATCTTAACCCATACGAAAAAGCACTAGGAATAAAAAATTTAATGACAACATATGGATTAAGACAAGAAGACATTGCCAAAAAATTAGGAAAAAGCAGAAGTGCAATAGCAAACTCTGTAAGAATATTAAACTTAGATCCAAGAGTACTAGAATTTGCAAAAGAAGGAAAATTAACAGAAGGGCACTGCAAAACATTACTATCAATAACAGATCCAGAAAAACAATATAGAATGGCTGTACAAATGATAGAAAGAGGCGCAACAGTAAGACAGCTAGAAAAAGCAGTAAAAGTAAAAACATCAAAAGAAGAACTAGAAAGAAATCATATTTTATATAAAGATATAGAAAATACATTCCAAGGATTTTTTGGAACAAAAGTAAGACTAGACGCAGGTAAAAGAAGAGGAAAAATAGTTATAGAATATAGCTCAAATGACGATTTAGAAAGAATACTAGAACTAATAAAATAATAAAAGAAAAGAGGAAAAACATGCAAGAGATATTAAACATTATAAAAAGTGATACGTTTATAATTGGATTTGTATTATTAAATTTTATTATATTTATTGGATTTATGGTTATGATAATAAAAATGACTAGATTAAGTAAAAGATATAACGAATTTATAAAAAAACTAGGAAATGGAAAAAATATAGAAGAAGATTTAGAAAATTATATGTATAGAGTAGAAAGGGTAGAAAAATATAATGCAGAATTATCACAATACTGTAAAACATTAAATGAAGACATATCAAATTGTATACAAAAAATAGGAATTGTTAGATATAATGCTTTTAAAGATACTGGTAGTGATTTAAGCTTTACTTTAGCGCTATTAAATGACAATAATGACGGTGTTGTATTAAATGGTATATATTCAAGGGAAATGTCTAATATATATGCAAAGCCAGTACAAGAGGGCAAATCTAAATACACAATATCACAAGAAGAAAAACAAGCAATAGATCAAGCAATAAACTCAAAAATTGTATATAAAATCAAATAAATTATATAGAATGAAAAAAATTTAAATTCTACTATTGACAAACGACAGTAAAGTATGCTAATATAAATACTGTCGTTAGACACGGAGAGGTGGTCGAGTTGGTTTATGGCACCAGTCTTGAAAATTGGCGTGCGTTTGTAGCGTACCGTGGGTTCGAATCCCACCCTCTCCGCCAAACTATTTTAAGTTAGATATAAAATAAAAATATCTAACTTTTATTTATAAAAATGGAGTAGTACCCAAGTGGTGAAGGGGACTGTTTGCTAAACAGTTAGGTCTCGAAAGGGGCGCGGAGGTTCGAACCCTCTCTACTCCGCCAGTAAAAAAGATTGATTTACAAATCAATCTTTTTTGAGGTGTAGGCTTAAATTTTCTATAAAATAATGTAAAACAAT
Source organism: uncultured Clostridia bacterium (assembly GCA_934167435.1). Classification (GTDB taxonomy): domain Bacteria; phylum Bacillota; class Clostridia; order TANB77; family CAG-508; genus CAG-269. The sequence continues at coordinate 6,516 of CAKPKZ010000002.1, forward strand.
ACATTATTTTATAAAAATAAAAGGGAAAATGTTGTCAAAAAAATAAAAATAAAGTATAATTATACTAAGGATGTGATGTATATGAGAAAAAAAGTTATAATTATTTTTATATTATTTATTTTTTGCTTATGTAGTTTTAATATAGTTTATGCCGACGATTGTACTGTACAAAATAGTCCTCTTTTTTCAATGTTAAATAATATGGATGGAGTTTCGGATGGAGTTTTTGATGGAGTTCTTGGCTTAAATGAGGCAGATTTGTTAGAAAGACTAGGAAAATTAGATTTTGCAATTAATGATGAAATTCACCATTGGTACGCAAATGGTTGGCTGGATCAAATAGAAAAGATATATAATTATATTACAGGAAGTACTAGTTATTATGATATTGCTAAAGAAAATAATAAGTATATTTTAGGAGCGACAATGATTGCGGTTCAGAAAATACAGAATACGTCAGATTTTGAAAACACTTTTGGATATGATGAGGAACTGAAGAAGGATGTTAAAAATATGAAAGAAAAACTAAAAGACCTTAATTTTAATAAAAAATTGCGTGCTGCTATAAGTTATAAGAAAACAGTTTTAAATAATGAAATGTGGAAAGATTCCTCAAGATTTACAACTACAAATCAAGTAAGTGCATATGAAAAATTGAAAGAGATAGAAAATAGTGTTACAACTAAAGGTGAGTTGAATAAATATGGAGTTAATATAGGAGATTCCGAAGAAACAAAACTTAATTATACAAGTGAACAACTAGCAGCATATTTAGGTTTGTTTGGGGAAAGACTTAATCCAAGTACGTATAGTAATTCTCAAGAATTAATTAATAAGATAAAAGAAAATGTGAAAAGTAAAGAAAAAACAAGTGACAAAGAACTCGAAGAAAAAATTAAAAATGTAGATTCACAAGTAGATGTGCAAGGAAGGACTTTGGATAATACGAAATATGAACCACCTAGCAGAGTGGGAAAAACCTCATCAGGGATTAAGGTAGATGATACAATTGACCAAGCGGATAAATTTATAGATGCAGGTGAAAAAAATCCAATAGATAATTGGAAATTAAAAATATTATCAAGTTCGATTCATGGAATATTGTTAACAGCAGGTGTAATTGTTGCAATAATTATAGGATTAATAATAGGAATAAAATTTATGGTTGGAAGCGTAGAAGAAAAAGCAGATGTAAAAAAATTGTTAGTACCATATTTAGTTGGATGTGTAGTGGTATTTGGATCATTAGGAATATGGGCTGCTATAGTTGAAATATTAGGGCAGCTATAGAAAGGAAAAATTATGAAAAAAATATTGTGTAAAATCTTTACATTTATAATTTTAATATCAATAATGTTACAAACTAATTACTCTTTTGCAAGTGAAACTTCAGACAAGTTGGGATTTGAAGGCGGATTATATGTATTTGGAGGAGGTGGAGGCGTTGAGTCTTCAAGGTTAAAAGAAAAAATAAATCCAATTATATATGTAATTCAATTAGTAGGAAGTATTGCATCAGTTATTGCTTTAATTGTAATAGGGATGAAATATATGCTGGGAAGTATAGAAGAAAAAGCAGAGTATAAAAAAACATTACTTCCATATCTTATTGGATGTATAATGGTATTTTCGATATCAAATTTAGTAAGTATAATATATAATGTTGCAAAAGATTTAATTTAGTGTTATAATATATATAGTTTTTAAAATTCCTATAAAAGGAGAAATAGTATAAATAATAATAATATAAGGAGGAAAAAAATGAAAAGTATTTTAAAAGGAATATTAACAGTAATAATTGCAATGGTTATAATTTCTTTATCAACATCAGTATTTGCAGCAGTAGATCCTAAAAATTTCACAGGAGATGGTGCAAATGTTAACACTGCATCTATAGAGGGGTTTGGACAAAATATAGTTTCTATTATTTCAACAGTTGCTTCTATAGCTTCAGTACTTGTTTTAATAGTTTTAGGTATTAAATACATGATGGGAAGTGCAGAAGAAAAAGCTGAATATAAAAAGACTTTATTACCATACATAATTGGTGCTGTAATGGTATTTGCGGCTTCAAGCATTGCAGGTGTAATCTTTAATTTTGCAAGTGGAGGATTAGCATAAAATATTACAATAATATTACAAAAATCAGAATGTTTCTCATTCTGATTTTTTGTTTTTTATATTACGATACCATTACAGTTATATTAAATTTGTGTTTTTTGCCATAAAAAGTTACAATTTGTACGTTTTTCTGGTATAATTATATATAAAGAAGATGATAGACTTTATAACAAAGGAGGAGGAAAATTGGGAACATATAATTTACCAAGAAATGTAAAAGGAGAAGGAAGAATATTATTCGTATTTTCTACTAAAGCTTTAATATACACTACAATAGGAGCCACAATTGGAATTTTAATTTATTTAGTATTAAAAAGTATAGGATTATGGCTTATAGGAGTGATATGTATTGCTGCTTTAGGAGGACTAGGATTTATTATTGGTACATTAAAAATACCAAATACAAATGCTTTTGAAATAACTAAAAAAACAGGTGGAGAAAATATAGATGATGTTATAAAAAGACTAATCAAATTTAAAATGAAGAAAAATAAGATATATGTTTATAAAGAAAATGATAAAAATAATGAAATTGGAGGTATTGACGAGTAATATGGAAGAGAATTTAATAACCAATATAATATATATATTATTAATAGTTATGATAGCATTATTAATGATATTGTCCATTATATATTTAGTTATAAAAATGCGTCAGAATAGTTATAAAAAGAATAATAAAAAAGTAAAAAATGATTTTAAAGAAAGTCAATCAAAAAATTCAGGTAAAACAGATATTAAGTATAATAAAGAATCAATATTTGATTTTATGGAATTTGATGGTATTGAAGACAATATGATTATACAAAAAAATTGTAAAAAATTTTTAATGGTAGTTGAGTGTCAAGGGGTAAATTATGATTTAATGTCTCAAATGGAAAAGGTTAGTGTTGAAGAAGGCTTTCAACAGTTTTTAAATACATTGAGACATCCAATCCAGTTATATATACAAACAAGAACGGTTAATTTAGAAAAAAGTATAGAAACATATAAACAAAGAGTTAATGAAATAGAAGAAAAATATAATAAAATGAAATATCAGTATCAAACTATGAAAGAATCTAATACATATACCAAAGATCAGTTAGACGCATATTTTTATGAAATTACAAAACAAAAGAATTTATTAGATTATGGAAAAGATATTGTTTATAATACAGAGAATGTAAGTTTAAATAGAAATGTACTAAATAAAAAATATTATATAATTGTTCCATATTTTCCTGAGGAAGCTAATGACGAAAAATATGCTAAGGAAGAAATTATTAGTATGGCTTTTTCTGAGTTATATACAAAATCGCAAGCAATAGTTAGAGCAATATCTGCATGTTCTGTTACGGGAAGAATACTTACATCAAATCAATTAGCAGAACTATTATATGTGGCATATAACAGAGATGAGGCAGAAATTTTTGGAATAGAAAAAGCACTAAAAGGTGGTTATGAGGAATTATATTCTACATCTAGGGATGTGTTTGAAAAGAAGATAAAAGTGTTAGATAAGGAGATAGAAAACAAAGCAATAGAGAAAGCTAATGCAAATGTAGAGAAAGCTAAATCTTATTTACAAGAAAAAGCAGAGGAAAAAGAAGAAGACATGGAAGATCTAATAAATAGATTAGCAAAATTAATAATTGACGAAAATAAAAGTTATGTTGGTAAGGATGTAGCTAATCAAGCAATAGAACAAATAAAGGAAGAGGAGGAGAAAAAGAATGTTCAAGAAAATAAAGAAACAAGACGAAGAATTAAAAAAGCAAAATGATAATAAACAAGAAAACAGTTTTTTAAGAAGAAAAACGATAAAAGAATTAATAGCACCATCAGGTTTAGATGCATCTAAAGTAGATCATTTAGAGATAATATCAAATGTTAAGAGATATGCAAGAAGTTTTTTCATTTCTACTCTTCCACGTATGTGTAGTTTTCCAGAATTATTTAGAGATTTATATTTATTTGGAGATATAAATACATCTGTCTATATTACTCCTATAGCAGAGTCAAGGTCGCAGAATGAGTTGAATAAAGTAATAAATGAGTTAGAAACAGAAAGGATAGTGGCAGCAGATAGAGGAAATATAAATAGAGAAAGTACATTAGCACAAAAGAGACTAGAAGCCGAGCAATTAAGAGATGAGATCGCAGCGGGATTTAATAAAATGTATGAAGCTTCAATTGTTGCTACGCTCTTTGCATATAATTTGGAGGACTTAGATAGATTAACTAAATTACTTTCAACAGAAATGTCCAAATCATTAGTAGGGATAAAAAGTGCCTGGGCTATACAAGAAGAAGCATTTAAATCTAATTTACCATTAATGGAAGATAAAATAAATAGAGCCCATTCATTTGATAGTAGATCAATGGGAACAGTATTTCCATTTACCACTTCAGATGTAGGTCATCCTACGGGGGTACCACTTGGATACAATAAACAAACGGGTACACCAATTTTGTTTGATAATTTTCATTCGTCACTTACAAATTATAATATGGTTATATTTGCTAAATCAGGAGCTGGTAAATCAGTAACTATGAAAACATTGATTTCTAGATCTTCTGTATTAATGGGAATAGAAAGTTTAGCATTAGATGCTGAAGGAGAATATTCAATTGTTGCAGAAAGTTTAGGAGGAATAAATGTTGTTTTAAGTCCAAACTCTAAAACAATTATTAATTTATTTGATATAGAGGTAGAAAATATTAAGGATGAAATAACAGGAAGAGAAAGAACTGTATTGAATGTAGAAAATAAAGTGGAAGATGTTACGCAAGCTTTACTTACAATGGCAAGAGGAAGTACTAGAAGTAAAGAGGTAAATGAGCTTACTAAGCAAGTTATAGCGGAAGCAGTTGCAGAAGAATATGCAGCCAATGGAATAACTAATGATCCAACGAGTTTATATATTCCTAATAGACAATTCCAAACAGGAGATAGACTTTATAAAGATAAAAAAGAAATGCCAACAATAGGAAGTTGGTACAAAAGGATACAAAAAAAGGCAGAAGAAAATAAGAATCCAGATTATAGTTTTCATTATAGTTATTTATTAAAAGTTATGAAACAATATATAAGAGAATATAATGGGCAGATGGCCTATTTTGATGGACAATCAACATTTGAACTACTTGATGGAGCACCTTTTATAAATTTAGATATTTCACAATTAGAGGAAAGATTTGCAAGACCGTTAGCACAACAAATATTGCTTTCTTGGATCTGGGAAAAATATGTTAAAAAAAATAGCGAGGATAGAAGGAAAGCTAGTAAGAAAAGGGTAATTGTTGATGAGGCATGGATGTTGCTTCCATATCCAGAAGCCGTAGACTTTTTAAATACTATGGCAAGACGTGCAAGAAAAAGAAATGTCTCACTTGCTATAATTTCACAAAGATTTCAAGATTTTTATGAGAAACCAGAAGCACAAGCTGTTTTAACATCTTCTGATACTAAATTGTTTTTGGCACAGGATAAATCAGAAATACAATACTTAAAAGAAGTATTTAAACTAAGTGATGGAGAATCTAACTTTTTAATAACTTGTTTAAAAGGTGAGGGGTTGCTTAAGGTAGGAGCAGATACAGCGATACTACAAATTGTACCAACTTCTAAAGAATTTGAGTTTGTTGAAACTAATTTAAATAAACTTGTAGAAAGACAAAAGAATATTTAATAGCAGTTATAGTATAAGGAGGAGAATATGAATATAATTAATAATAAAAGAATAATACAAAAGATAATTATAGCATTAATTGTAGTAATATTATTTAATTTTGCTATACCTGTTAAAGTACATGCAAGTGCCATTGAGGATGGTGTAGACACAATATTTCAGCCAATAATGCAATTAATTGCGAGATTAGGAGATGTTGTAGTTGGAATATTCCATAGATTTATGCTAGGAACAAATGATATGTATAAATCTGTTATGTTAGATCCTGCAAACCCTACTGTTACAGATGGATATATGAAAGTTACAGATGAAGAATTAAAGTCTTCTGATGCAATAAGTGTTAATATGAAGGAGTATGACGGAACATTATTTTGGGGAACAGGAGTAAGTATACCTAATATATTATATTGCCCAGAGTATATTTTTGCTAACAGAATAGCATTATTAGATGTTAATTTTGTGAATCCAGGAGAGTATGAAGGGGCAAACCAGGTAGATGAGAATAAAAATTCAACAATTAATACTTCATTAAGAACTACTGTTGCAAATTGGTATAAGGGATTTAGAAATTTAGCAATTGTAGCGATGTTGTCTATTTTAGTATATATAGGAATAAGAATAATTATAGGTTCAACAGCACAAGATAAGGCTAAATATAAGGAAAGGTTAATTGATTGGCTTGTTGGATTATGTTTAATTTTTGTTATGCATTATATAATGGCAGGAATTATGATGTTTACAGAAAATATAACTAATTTATTATCAGAATCTATAGATTCTAATTATATAATTAAATTTAATGGTCAGGCTAATGAATTTGCAGACACAAAAGGTTTCAAAACTAATTTAATGGGATATATAAGATTTGAAGCTCAAAGATCAGATGTTGGGGATGCAGCTACTTATACAATAATGTATGTTGCATTAGTAGTATTTACTTTAATGTTTACAATAACTTATTTGAAGAGGGTATTATATATGGCATTCTTTACTATAATATCACCATTAGTAGCAATGACATACCCAATAGATAAAATTGCGGATGGGAAGGCACAAGGATTTAGTATGTGGTTAAAAGAGTATTGTATGAATGCAATAATACAACCAGTGCATTTAATTCTATATTATGTGTTAATATCAAGTGCTGCTGATTTGGCTAAGCAAAATGTTTTATATGCTTTAGTAGCATTAGGATTCCTATTACCAGCAGAGAAATTTATTAAAAAGATGTTTAGACTAGATAGAGGAGAAACTACAGGTTCTTTAGGAACTTTTGCAGGTGGTGCACTTGCTATGCAAGGATTGAAAACATTAGCAGCAGCTGGAAATGGAAATAAAAGTAAGTCTTCTGGAGGAGGTTCATCTAAAGGTGGAGATGAAAACTCTAAAGAAAAAATAAGAATGAATGGTAGTAGCGATAGAAAAAATCTAGATGCTTGGAAGGGAAATGAGACAGATAATGAAGCAAATGAAAATTCAGGTAATGCTCGAGTAAGTAAAGGGTATGATAGAAGATTAAATGATGAACAAATTGACGAGTTAAAGTCAGAAGGAATTGAACCAGGAGATCAAGAATATGATCAATATTTAGCTAACCATGGATACGGACAGGATTTAAGTGATGAAGAACTTGGCGAGTCAGGTGAAAATGAAAAAATTCCAGAGCCAGACACAAGTGCAAGAATAGATAATCAAATTAACCCAAGAACTAATTCAGAAAATCCAATTAATAGTAATGAAGATAAAAGTAAACTACCTAAAAGAAAAAGAAAATTAGCTTGGAGAGCAACAAAATCAGGAGTTAAAAATTTAGGAAGAGGAGTTAAGTATGTTGCACCAAAAGTTGGCAGAGTTGCTGCAAAAGGTATAGGAGCTGTTGCTGGAACTACTATTGGAATAGGAGCAGCAGTTGCAACAGGAGATGCTTCAAAAGTAGGGACATTTGCAGCTGGAGGATTAATGGCTGGTAGAGCTATAGGTAATAATGCTGCAAATCTTGCGGGAAAAATTAGCAGTGGAGTTATTGAGAGACCAAAAGAGGCAGTTGAAAAAATCTCTTCGGTAGGACATGGAATGGCTAATGCATATAGAGAAGAAATGAAAGGTATAGAGTATGCAGAAGATAAACAAAAAGAATTGCAAAATAAAAAAGCATTAAAGGAATATATGAAAGATAAAGAACAAATAAAGAAGGCTAAAAAAATGGCTGCTAGTGTTGGAACAAATAATTATAAAGATATACAAGGAAAGATGTTTGATTATGAGGCTGCAGGTATAAGTGATGAAAAATTAATAAAAGCTGGATTAAAAATGGAAAAAGCACATGAAGAACAATATAATCATGATCAGATTATAAATATAATGCAAGAAGCAAACAAATTATCAGATGATCATATAATGGATGATAAAAAGAGAAAAGCTTTAGATAAAGCATTTGAAGCTAAAGTAAAAGGAAGAGGAAAAGAAATTACTAATTTAATTGGTGAAGCCAAAGGTTTAGGAGAATTTATGCAACAAGTTAGAAAAGAAGAAAATAAAAAATAAAATATTAGTAATGGAGGATTATATGAATGAATAAAATAATTAGATTCTATAATCAAAATAGATTAGCATTTGTTTTTTTAATTTGCTTTTGTATATTTATAATTATAGTCATACAGATATTAAATTATTTTGCGAGGATGCAGAGAATTGAAAATAACAACGAAAATGACAGCATAGAAGAATCAAAGTATGAAGAAGAAAGTGAATCGATAATATCTGGTACATCAGTAAATAGTAATAAAAAAGATATATATGGAGAATTAATTGAAACATTTTTAAAGTTTTGTACAAATAATAATTATGAAAAGGCATATTTGTTATTGTCAGATGATTGTAAAAAAATACAATATAGTACATATGATGATTTTTATAATTTATACTGTAAAGATAAATTTAAAACAAAAAAAATATATGATTTTAAATCATGGATAACAGGTATAACCGATGTATATCAAATAAAAATATATAATGATATATTAGCGACAGGAAATGCTGACGATAATAGTTATATAGTAGATTATTATACAGTTATATATGAAAATGGTAGTTATAAATTAAATATAAATAATTATATAAAAAGTGAAACTTTTAATAAGACATTTGAACAAAATGGATTAAATATAAAGGTAGAAAATGTTGATATATATAAAGACCATTATAATTATACAATAGACATATTTAATAATACAAATAACACAATTTTATTGGATACTAGAAGTAAAACGGGAACCATATATATATCCAATAATAATAATATGAAAATATCTGCGAGTTTATATGAAAATTTATTAGATGATTTGATTATTAAAAAGAATGAAAAAAAACAAATAAAGATAAGATTCAATGCTATATATTCTAATAATACAGAAATAAAAAATATTAATTTCGAAGATATTATTATGGAATACGAAAAGTATTTGAACAATGAAAATAATTATAAAGAAAGGGAAGTCATAAATATAGATTTAAAGAGTAAGGAGTAATAAGATGAGTAAAAATATACTAAGAGATATGCTAAATGATACCAAAAGAAAAGCTGCTAAAAAAGCTCTTGCTAAAGTGAAACAAATTATGTTAAAAGTTCTTGCAGCTATTTTACCATTGTTTATAAAAATTCTTGTAGTGGTTATATCTGTTATAGCAATATTTGTAGCAATAGAATATTTAGTTGAACTTATTACGGAAGATAAGGCTCTAGAGGCGTTTTATGATGAACTAAATGTAGAAAATTTATCTGAACTTGTGGAAATAAAGCAAGATAGCAACGGAGGTGGATATCATTTAGAGTTTGTAAATGATATTGATACCAAATTAGATGAAGTAATCAAAAAATTTAATGAAGAAGTTAATAGAAGTATTAATACAGAAAATAAAGATAGTATAAAAAAGTTTATAAGGGCAGAGATGGCTAGTCAATTTCCAGATTTAATAGGAGAATCAGATGGAAAAACGAAATTTCAAGGGGCAGTAAAGGTAAAAAGAATATCGCCTAATAAGAATATTGGTGATATGCAAAAGGCTAGTGGAATTAGTGAAAAACAATTAAAATATGTTACAAAAGAAATATTTGATAATTATGTTAGCTCTGGAAACTCAGAAGCCTTAAATGTATTTACATTAAGTGAAGATAATCAAAATATAATTACTGCTACATGGTCATATGAAAATAATAGTTTAAGTATAAAAGAAAATGCATGTATTAATTATAGAGAAAAAATTGTTCAATATACAATGCCTTTTGAATATCCTTTTATATTTTATATAAATAGTAATAATATGAAATTTTGTGAAGGTTTAGCAGATTTATCGATAAACTCTAAAATAGAAATTGCAGTTACTGATAATATAAATACTTATCAAACTACAACAGTAACTTCAATAGGTGAATATTCAAGTAAGGGAGAAGAAGTATCTAAAAGTGAAACAACTACTACATCTATTTCGGAAACAGTTTCTTCTAATATAGAAGTATTAAACATTGAAAGTTGGTGGGCAAAAATAAGTAATACTGTTAATATAAAAACTGCAGATTCTAGTAATACAGAGCAAGATCAGACTTCAAATATAAAGTTAGACAATGGTAACAATCAAATTACTGTAGTGCAAACTAAAAAAGATATTATACAAAATCAAGTACAACGTGGACAATCGAAGGAAGAGGAAAACACACAGGGGTTTGAGGATTTATTTAATAATAATAATTTATCTAAATCTATTCAACCTAATTGGCTATTTAGATTATTGGAACGTAATGATAAGACAAAAGATATGGTAGAACTTACGAAATATTTATTATATAAAGCAAGTGGAAAAGATTATGGCGTTACAAAGGTTGATTTTGATTGGGGAAAAATTAATAGTGGAAATGCATCAAGTATGGAAGGAAATTTATCTGTTTTTGGTCAACCAGATTGTACTGTTGATGAATTTATATCAGCAGCTAAAGCTTATAAACCAGATAATTCTCAATACCAAAATAATCTTGCAGCATATGCTAAAGATTTCTATGAGGTTTGTAAAAAAAATAATGTTAATCCTAAGTTTGCGTATGCTCATGCATGTGTAGAAACTGGATATGGTGGTGGATATGCAGCAGATAGATATAATTATTTTGGTATGGCTGCATATAATGATAATCCAGATAGCGCAACTTCATATTCTTCACCAGCCGAGTCAGTACAAGATTATTGTAATTGGGTTAAAAAATTTGCTAGTGATCAGGAAAGCAATGAAATTGCAGCAAGACTATCACAGTATAAGCAAGAATTAGCAGGAACAGCAGATTCTAATATATACGTTTTATATATTAAATATGCACAATTAAGTGCTTATCATGGTGGAGGTGAGCAAAGTGACCCGATGAGAACTTCTAATGAGACAAAAGCATTTGTTTGTAATCACCAAGCAGGAACCCCAACTACAGATGAGGAGAAGGCTGCTTATGCTGTATATACTACTAATTTAAGAATAGAGGTAATGGAAAATATTTTTGGGAAATTAAAAGGAGGATCACAAGCAGGAAATGTTGCTGCGGGAATTCAAGAAAAATATACTAGTTCAAATGGAAGAACTTATACTGTGTATGGACAAGATATAGGTCCATGGACTAATGTTCCATATGCTGCTACAACAATAAGTCATGAAGGATGTGCTATTACATCCGTTGCAATAGCTTTATCAGCATATGGGGTAAATATTACACCAGATCAAGTTTTAGCAGAAAATCCTAATTTTGGGGTTTCAGGGGCTTTACAAAAGAGAGGAGTTAATTGTTCATATGGTAATGCGACTAAGGATAAAATAATAGAGCATTTACAAAAGAAGAAAACTGTAATAGTTCATGTTGTGGCACCATCTGATTTTACAAGTAGTGAACACTGGATGGTATTGGCAGATGTATCTAATGATGGAAAATTAGTTTATGTATGCAATCCATATTCAAATGACACTAATGGATGGGTTAGTATTCATCAAATATATACATTAGAGGATTGCTTATATTTAGAATAAATTATTTGGAGGAATAATGAAAAATTTAAAAAAGATTATATTATTTATATTTTTTATATTTATTTTTCTAGTTATTGTATTATTTTTTGTTAAAAATAATATATCACATAAAGATATAGTTAGCGATAGTGGTAGTGGTTCATATGCAGAAAAAAATGAAAATGTATATAGAGTAAAAAATAATAGTACATATTTTACAGCAGAAAGTCTAATTCAATTAATTTTTTATAACATATATGAATTAAATGAGGATTATATAAATGATACATTAAATAAGACTTATAAAAATGAAAGTAATATTATTGAGGAGTTATATAAAACAGATGGGAAAAAAAGTATATATAATATAGAAATGTATGAAAAGGATGATGAAAATTCAATTAATATTTTTACAAAAAATAAATTAATTATTAATGAAAAATGTGACAACAATAATTTGATTTTTATAGTTTTAAGGTTAGATATTGAAAATTCAACATATGATTTTTATTTTATAGAAGAAGATACTTATAATTCAATTGTAAATAATGAGAAAAAAATAGAGAAATGTGATATTGCGGTTAATAATAATAATAAATTTGTTATACAAAATTTAGACGAGAGAATGATAGCCAGTAAATATTTTAATAATTATAAAAATTTGTTATTATATGATTATGAAAGAGCCTATGAATTACTTGATGAGAATTATAAAAAACATAAATTTAGTAATATAGAAAATTTTGAAGAGTTTATTGAACAAAATAGAAATAGAATAGAGAAATTTTATTTGAATAATTATGTTGAAAATTTTGAGGAAGATAAAAAAGTATATATATGCAGTGATAGAGGAAATAATTATTTTATATTTAAAATTGATACTGTAATGAATTATACAGTACAATTAGATTCTTATACAGAAAGAATAGATTATTTTAAGAATCAATATGAGTCTTTAAAAGAAGAAGAGAAGGCTGCACTAAATATACAAAAAACAATAGAAATGATTAATAACAAAGATTATGAAAGTGTATATTATGTATTAGCTAGTAGTTTTAAAGAAAATTATTATATTACGCAAGCAAAATGTAATGAGATTATTAATAAGTTATTTTATAATATTAATATTATAGAATCTGTGGATGTTGAAAAACAAGGAAATTATTATATTGTAAAATGTGAGATAGTAAATGAGGAGGATTACAATGAAAGTAGAAAAATTAATTTCGTTGTTAAATTGAAAGATAATTTTAATTTTGAAATGTCATTTTTAATGAATAAATAATATACATAAAAAATATTATATGGAAGGACTCAATATCCATATAATATTTTTTTATACAAAATTTAAAATTTAATTAAAAAAGTTAAAAAGATTTTTGACTATTGGATTAGTATTATATATATCTTTGAAAAAATCTTTTATAAAAGGAATTTGAAATAAAATAATCCAAATAATAATAACCAAAATAAAAGAAATAAACGATTTAAAATAATCTTTAAAATTTTTTTTGCTTTTAGTAGTATTTTTATTATTTATAAATGAATTTAAATTAATATTATTATAATAATTATTATTATTTTGTTCGGTATTAAAATTACTATTATTTATTTTTAAATTATTATAATTATTAGATGAAATATTAATTAATTTATTTTTTAAATAATCCAATTCTTTTTTTAATTTTAAATTTTCATTTTTTAAATTTAAATAATCTTCTGTAGAAAAAGAAAATTCTTTAATGTATTCGTCATATTCAATTTTTTTATTTGTATCTGATAAGACTTCATAGGCTTCATTTATTTTTTTTATTATTTCCTGATATTCTATCTTTTTATTATTTTCTTTTTGTAAATCCGGATGATATTTTTTTATTAAAGTTTTGTATGCTTTTTCTATAATTTCTTGTGATGCGTTTTCATTTATTTCTAACCATTCATAATAATTTTTTTCCATTTATTACACTCCTCTACATATAAATAATAACATATAATTAAATAAATTAAAAGTATTTAATTATATTTAAAATAATATCAAATTTAAATTTATAAAATTATATTATTTCACATACATAATTTTTTTAGCATAATTTATATTAGGTGATTATTATGAATTTTAATTTAGGTCTATGTTTGGCTGGTGGAGGTGTGAAAGGAGCAGCACATATTGGGGCGATTAAAGCAATAGAAGAAGCAGGATTAAAAATAAATTATATTGCAGGAACTTCATCAGGGAGTATTGTTGCTACATTGTATGCGGCAGGATTTTCTACAGATGAAATGTATTTAATATTTAAAAAATATTGTAAAAAAATAAAATATGTAGATTTTTTTAATATTATTAAATTAATATTTGGTTTGATTTTTTCAGGTAAAATAATAATTGATGGTTTAAATAGTGGAATACAATTAGAAAAATTAATTAATAAAGAATGTGGTAAAAAAAATATAAAAAATATTTCCGATATATCTATGCCACTATTAATACCAAGTGTAGATATGGCAACTGGAAATGTTATATGTTTTACGTCAAAGATGATACGAAAGGAATTTGAGGATAATATTATTTTTATAAATAATGCTAATATTGGAAAAGCCGTAAGAGGAAGTTGTAGTTATCCAGTTATTTTTTCTCCATGTAAATATGAAAATATAAAATTAATTGATGGTGGAATTAGAGAAAATGTGCCATGGAAAGAAATTAAATTATTAGGAGCAAATAAAGTATTAAATGTAACATTTGATACTGAAGTTGATGAGGATTGCTGCAAAAATTTAATTGATGTTGCAGGAAGATCATTAGAATTATTATGTAGAGAATTATCTAATTATGAAATGGAAGGAGCAGAATATACTGTGAAAATTAAAAGTTCAAAAATGGGACTTTTAGATATGAAGTATATAGATGATTTGTATAATATTGGTTATGAACAGACCAAAGAATATTTAAAGAAATTAACAAAAAATAATTTTGAATAAATATAATTAAATAATATAATCAAAATAATTAAAATGGTAGATATAGTGTTTTGTATTTTTTATATAATTATTTAATATTTCAAAAGTTATATTTTAATTAAATAAATATAACTTTTTATTATACTAATTTTTATAAATTAATATAACAATTAATAAGCTTTTAAATATAATTAAAATAATATTTATGATTTATTTTTTTGTTTTATTTTTCTATATCTACTTTGTTGGTATGAGCAAGGAAGTTGAAAAAGAATATTTATTAATTATTTAATATTTTAAAATTGTTAAGATAGTTTATAATATAATTTGTTTTTATATATAAAATAATAAAAAAGAATTGGAAATATCCTTAATAATAAAAATTAACATAAACAAAAAAATAGTGACAGATAAAATATTAAAAATGTAATATACAATATTTTAAAAATATAATTATAATAAAGAATATAAAATTAAAAATAATATATAGATAGATTTAATTGGATAAATAATAAAGACGATGTTTAAAAATTTATTAAAAAATATAATATTAGTTTTATTAAGGGTAAAAAAATAACAATTAATATTTATAGATATTCAAATTAGAATAAATAAATTATTTTGGCAATATTTGTGATATAAAAAATTAATTAATTAAATATAAAAATATAAATTTGAAATTTATAAAAGATAAAATAGGTAATAATAATTTCAGAAAAAATAAAATAATTTAATTAATTAAATTTATTCGAAAAATATAGATTATTATTTTGAGAATTTTATATAAATTAATATAATAAATAACGATTTTTAAAATAATTAAAATTATATTTTGTTATATTTATAAAATATTTTTTGTATTATTTTACTATTTTTACTTTGCTGGTATAAACAAGAAAGTTAAAAAAATATTTATTAATTAATATTTTAAAATTGCTCAAATAAATTATAATATAATTTAATTTTATATATAAAACAATAAAACAATAAAAAAATAAAAATAGCATAAACCCAAAATAAGTGACATATAAAATATTAAAATTATAATAAAAATATAAAATTAAAAATAATATATAAGAAAATTATTTAGAAGTTATATTTTTAAATTTTAATTATAAGAATAAATTATTTATTAAATTTAAAATAAATTATTTTTGATAATATTTGTGATATAAAAAATTAATTAATTAAATATAAAAATATAAATTTGAAATTTATAAAAGATAAAATAGGTAATAATATTTCCGGAAACAATAAAATAATACAATTAATTAAATTTATTTAAAAAATATAGATTATTATTTTGAGAATTTTATATAAATTAATATAATAAATAATGACTTTTTTAATATAATTAAAATTATATTATATTGTATTTATGATTTATTTTTTTTTGTCATTCTACTATCTCTACTTTATTGGTATGAGCAAGGATCTTAAAAAGTAATATTTATTAATTATTTAATATTTTAAAATTGATAAAATAAATTATAACATATATAGCAATAACAAAGAATTAAAAATGTAATTAATAATAAAAATTAACATAAACAAAAGAGAGGTGACATATAAAACATTAAAATTATAATAAAAAATATAATATTAATTTTATTAAGTGTAAAAAATAATTAAAATATAAAATATATATTTTGTTATGTGAAAAATTAATTATTTTTGTGATTTTTTAATATAAATTTATATTTTATATATTCTTGATAATTCTGAATAAGTTAGTTTTATATATGTGTTTTCATTACTAATAGCTACTGTTTTATTTTTTAAATTTTTTTATTCATATTCTTTCTTGATTTTTCTATATCTCCAACAAAAAAATGTATCTTTTTTAAATTCTATTTTTTGTATATTCCTATATTATTATTAACAATATTAATATTTAATTTCTATAAAAAAAGTAAAGATCTAAAAATTACGTATAAGGTTTTCAAATAAATATTATGATGTAATAGAAGTATAACTAAAATATTGATATATATATAATCTAAAAATATTAAGTAAAAAAGAACAATGTATTATGTAAAATTTAATATATAAAGTTTTGTTTTAATAGCAACTAGGTATAAGATATAATAATATTATTTATAAAAAATTTTACGAATGATTAATTTTAAATTAGTGATTATAAAGTAGAAATAATTATTAAAAATTATGAAGTAAAATAAAAGGTAATAATTAATTATTTATAGGTATTAAAATTAGAATAAATAAATTATTTTAATATAAAAATCAAATTAAATATTTATAAAATATATAAATTAAATTTAGAAAAAACTTTAGGAATATTATTAAATAAATTTTAAAATTCTAATATTATAAATTAATTATTTAGAAGTTATGCTTTTTAATTTTAATTATAAGAATAAATTATTTATTTTTGATAATATTTGTGAAAAATTAATTAAAAAATACAAAAATATAATTTTAAAATTTATAAAATATAAAATAGATAATAATAATTTCAAGAAACAATAAAATAATATAATTAATTAAATTTATTAAAAAATATAGATTATTATTTTTGGGATTTTATATAAATTAATATAATAAATAATGACTTTTTTAATATAATTATATTTATGAAATATTTTTTGTATTATTTTACTATTTTAATTTACTGGTATATACAAGAAAGTTAAAAAATAATATTTATTAATTAATATTTCAAAATTGCTAAAATAAATTATAGTATAATTTATTTTTGTATATAAAACAATAAAAAAATTAAAAATAGCATTAATAATAAAAATTAACATAAACAAAAAAATGAGTGATATATAAAATATTAAAATTATAATAAAAAATTTAATTTTGTAAATAATAAAAGCCTCTTTAAAAATTTATTAAAAATAGAATATTAATTTTATTAAGTGTAAAAAAATAATAATTAAATATATAAAATATATATTTTGTTATGTAAGAAATTTAATTATTTTTGTGCTCTTTTAATATAAATTTGTATTTTATATATTCTTGATAATTCTGAATAATTTAGTTTTATATATAGTTTTTTCATTACTAATAGCTCTTGTTTTATTTTTAATTTTTTATTCATGTTTTTTCTTCATTTTGCTATATCTACAACAAGAGTAAACAAAAAAGAATGTATCTTTTGGAATTTATCTTTGTACAATTTTCTACAAAGATAAATTCCATTTTGTATATTCCTATTTTATCATTAACAATATTAATATAATTAAAATTATATTTATGATCTATTTTTGTATTATTTTACTATTTTTACTTTGCTGGTATAAACAAGAAAGTTAAAAAATAATATTTATTAATTAATATTTTAAAATTGTTCAAATAAATTATACTATAATTTATTTTTATATATAAAACAATAAAAAATAGGTAACATATAAAATATTAAAATTATAATAAAAATATAAAATTAAAAATAATATATAATAAAATTATTTAGAAGTTATATTTTAAAATTTTAATTATAAAAATAAAATATTTATTAAATTTAAAATCAATTATTATAAATAAGTTATTTTTGTAATATTTGTGATGTAAAAAAATTTATTCAAAAAATATAGATTATTATTTTGAAAATTTTATATAAATTAATATAATAAATAATTACTTTTTTAATATAATTAAAATTAATTTTATTGTATTTATGATTTATTTTTTTGTGTTATTTTACTAGCTCTATTTTATCGGTATAAGTGAGGACGTTAAAAAGTAATATTTTTTTAATATTTTAAAATTGATAAAATAAATTATAATATAATTTTTATGTATAAAACAATAACAACAATTAGAAATAGCATTAATAATAAAAATTAACATAAACAAAAAAGAAATATATGACATATAAAATATTAAAATTATAAGTATAAAATAATAAATATAAAAATAAAACAAAAAAATAATATTATGGCATAAAAATTAAAATAATATTAATTGAATAAATGTGCTACTTTAATTATATATTGCTATAAAAAGGTACCAATATTAATAATTAATTTTTTTGAATAAAGCGTTAAAAAATGTTTTAACAATATTAAATAAATTTTTTATTAATTATATCAATTATTTACTATAGGTAAAATCTTATAAATTATTTTAAAAATATTTTAGATATAAGAAATTAATAAAATAAATATAAAAATAAAAGAATAATATTATATAAAAAGTATTATAAAAAATAATATGTAAAAATAATAATAAAACTGATATAAAAATTCAAAATAGAATTAAAAATTACCAATAAAAATTATATATTAAAAAATAATAAAAATAATTATAAAATAAAAATAAAATTAAGTTTTTTATAATTATATTAAATTTTGAAATATAATAAATTATTTTAAATAATTATTAAAAAATAAAACATAAAATAAAAAACTATAAGTATAAAAAGTAGAAATGAAATGCAAAAAATTTAATATAATCATACTAAGCTATAAAGTAAAAAAAAGGAAACACAGGATTATGTAAAACACCTAATCGTAAAATTTTTATAAATTTATAAAAAATTTAGTATACTTATACTATGGAAAAAATTTACAACTGAATTAGCGTATTTTTTCGAAATGCAAATATAAAAAAATTTAGAAGCAATAAAGTAGGGAAAACACGTGGTTGACATAAACATAAAATGCTATTTGTATTATAAAAAATAAAAAAATTTAAAACCACCATTAAAACGATAAAATAAATAAAAAAATAGAAAATCGTACCACTTTTACCATATATTGTTACTAAAATAGGGAATGAGTTATTAATATTTAGCTTTTATGAGAAAGTAAAAAATTTAAAAAGTAACTTAAAAATTTTTTGCGTTTTTTGTAATGTAATGAATATAGAGAAAATATATTAAAACATATAGTAATAGAATTAAGAAGTTAGGAATGTTTCGGAAAGAAAAAACATATCTTATGTATACTTATAATGAACGAAAAAACAGGGATGCTATAATAATATTATGTAGAGTTGATTTACACAAATTTATTTTAAAATTAACTTTGTAGAAGATATAATTAATATGTTTTGTAAAAAATTAATAACAATAATAATTAAATTTAAATATTATTATTATAATATAAAAAATATTAATAATTAATTTTTTTGAATAAAGCGTTAAAAAATTAATTATAAAGTTTTAATATCACTGTATATAAGATAAAATTAATATTATTTATAAGCATAAAAATTTAATTTTATGGAAAAATGTTTTAACAATATTAAATAAATTTTTTATTAATTATATCAATCATTTACTATAGGTAAAATCTTATAAATTATTTTAAAAATATTTTAGATATAAGAAATTAATAAAATAAATATAAAAATAAAAGAATAATATTATATAAAAAGTATTATAAAAAATAATATGTAAAAATAATAATAAAACTGATATAAAAATTCAAAATAGAATTAAAAATTACCAATAAAAATTATATATTAAAAAATAATAAAAATAATTATAAAATAAAAATTAATTAAATAATTTATAAAAATATATTAAATAAAATAAAAAATAAATAATAAATAATAAATAATAATTAATATATTATCTATTTTTAAATATTTAAATTTAATTTATAAAAATAGTATAAAAAATATTTAATATAATTTTTAATATTAAATAATATATAAGTATTTTTAATAAAAATAAAATTAAGTTTTTTATAATTATATTAAATTTTGAAATATAATAAATTATTTTAAATAATTATTAAAAAATAAAACATAAAATAAAAAACTATAAGTATAAAAAGTAGAAATGAAATGCAAAAAATTTAATATAATCATACTAAGCTATAAAGTAAAAAAAAGGAAACACAGGATTATGTAAAACACCTAATCGTAAAATTTTTATAAATTTATAAAAAATTTAGTATACTTATACTATGGAAAAAATTTACAACTGAATTAGCGTATTTTTTCGAAATGCAAATATAAAAAAATTTAGAAGCAATAAAGTAGGGAAAACACGTGGTTGACATAAACATAAAATGCTATTTGTATTATAAAAAATAAAAAAATTTAAAACCACCATTAAAACGATAAAATAAATAAAAAAATAGAAAATCGTACCACTTTTACCATATATTGTTACTAAAATAGGGAATGAGTTATTAATATTTAGCTTTTATGAGAAAGTAAAAAATTTAAAAAGTAACTTAAAAATTTTTTGCGTTTTTTGTAATGTAATGAATATAGAGAAAATATATTAAAACATATAGTAATAGAATTAAGAAGTTAGGAATGTTTCGGAAAGAAAAAAATATCTTATGTATACTTATAATGAACAAAAAAACAGGGATGCTTTAATAATATTATGTAGAGTTGATTTGCACAAATTTATTTTAAAATTAACTTTGTAGAAGATATAATTAATATGTTTTGTAAAAAATTAATACTAATAATTAAATTTAAATATTATTATTATAATATAAAAAATATTAAAAATAAATAATAAAAAATAATTATAAAATTAAATAATTTATAAAAATATAATATAAATTATTATGGCTATTTATTTTAAATTATTAAAATTTAATTTTATAAAAATTTTTTTAATATTTAATATTAATTAATTTAATTAAAATAAAAAAATATATTAATTAAATTAAATAATAATTAATATATTTTTTATTTTTTTATAATAAATATTTAATTTGCATAAATACATTCATTGGTTGAATTTTCTTTATCCAATAAATTTTTTTCATTTTGTTTTGTTTTTAGATTATCTTTGGCAACAGTCATAAGTAATTTTATTCTATTTGCCTGATTTGTTTCGCTTGCACCAGGATCATAATCAACAGGAGAAATATTAGCATATGGATATTTAGATCTTATTGTTTTTATAACTCCTTTTCCAACGACGTGGTTTGGTAAGCAAGCAAAAGGTTGAACACAAATAATATTTGGAATATTGTTTTCAATGTATTCTATCATTTCTGCGGTTAAAAACCATCCTTCGCCTGTTTGGTTTCCTATTGATAATACATCTTTTACTTGTTTTTCTAAATGCCAAATATCACATGGTTGTAAATAACCTTTTTTGGATTGTGATAATGCTATTTTTACATCTTTTTCTAAAATATCTATTAATTTAATAGCTGCTTTACTAATCTTTGCAGATGTTTTGTTTATATTTAATAGACTATTAAATGTAATTTTATGTGTAGCCATAAATTTAACAAATCCCATGAAGTCTGGTAAAATTACTTCTGCTCCTTCTTTTTCTAATAAGTCTGCAACGTAATTATTTCCGAAAGGATGATATTTTATTAGTA
Organism: uncultured Clostridia bacterium; assembly: GCA_934167435.1. Classification (GTDB taxonomy): domain Bacteria; phylum Bacillota; class Clostridia; order TANB77; family CAG-508; genus CAG-269. The sequence goes on from CAKPKZ010000002.1 coordinate 28,582, forward strand.
CTTCACCAACAATTCCAACTTTAGGTTTTTCTATAGAGGTGTCTAATTCTATTTTTTCAAAATCATTTACTATATCATATATGCTTTGTTTAAATTCTTTATTACTAGATTTTGCAACTAATTTTTTGCATTTTTCCATCCAGCTATCAAATAATTTTTGGGTTTCTCCTTTGTTTATTTCATAAGCTCTATTTTTTGTAAGCATTTTTTGTAATAAATCACCATAAACAACAACTTTTATTAATTTTTCAAGCATTGGAATTGTAAGTTTAAATCCAGGGTTTTTTTCCATTCCAACAACGTTAAATGAAATTACAGGAACTTGTTCAAATCCAGCATCTTTTAGAGCTTTTCTAATAAATCCAATATAATTTGTTGCTCTACATCCACCACCTGTTTGAGACATTATAATTGCTGTTTTATTTAAATCATAGTTTCCAGATTCTAAGGCTTCTATAAATTGTCCTGTTGTAATAATAGATGGATAGCAAGCATCATTATTTACGTATTTTAATCCTGTTTCTACAGTGTGATTTGTGCATTCTCGTAATAGTTTAACATTGTATCCACATGCAGATACGGCAGCTTCTATTAATTCAAAATGAATTGGAGCCATTTGAGGAATTAAAATAGTATAATCTTTACGCATTTCTTTTGTAAATATATTTTTCTTAAGACCATAATCCCCAAGAATTTTATTTTCTTCTTGTTCTTTTTGGCGCTTTTTCATGCTTGCAAGTAAAGATCTAATACGAATTCTAACTGCACCTAAGTTATTTACCTCATCTATTTTTATTAATGTATACATTTTATTATAACTTGATAAAATTTCTTCAACTTGATCTGTTGTTACAGCATCAACTCCGCATCCAAATGAATTAAGTTGTACTAGTTCTAAACAGTCATGTTTTCCAACAAAGTCAGCAGCAGCATATAATCTAGCATGGAATACCCATTGGTCAACTACTCTAATTGGTCTTTTTGCTTCTGTTTGATTAGATATGCAATCTTCTGTAAGTACACTAAGGCCAAGCGATGTAATTAATGTATCTATACCATGGTTAATTTCTGGGTCTATATGGTAAGGTCTACCTGCCAAAACAATTCCTTTTAAATTATTTTCTTCTAAATATCTTACTGTTTCAATACCTTTATTTTGTATGTCTTTTTTGCATTTTTGATATTCTTGTTCTGCTTTTTTGGCAGCTTCTAGAAGTTCGGCTTTTGTAAAATTATATTCCTTAAATTCATCTAATTCCAAAATACGTTTTACTAAGTTTTTGGTTTCGAAAGGTAAGAATGGATTAATAAATTTAATATTATTTGTTTTTAAATCTTCTACATTATTTTTTAGTACTTCTGAGTAAGAAATAACTATTGGACAGTTATAATGATTATCTGCTTTTTCATATTCTTTTCTAGAATATGGCATGCATGGGTAGAAAATTGTTTTAATTCCTTGTTCTATTAAACTTTCTATATGACCATGTGAAAGTTTTGCAGGATAGCAAACTGATTCAGATGGCATTGATTCCATTCCTTTTTCATATGTAGCTCTATTGCTTTTTTCTGATAATATTACTCTAAATCCTAGACTAGTTAAAAATGTGAACCAAAATGGATAATCTTCGTACATATTTAAAACTCTAGGGATACCTATAGTTCCTCTTGTCGCAAATTGTTCTTCTAATGGTTTATAGTCAAAAATTCTTTGGTATTTATATTGTACTAAATTAGGTAAATTTTTTGTTTTGGTTATAATTCCGGCGCCTTTTTCACATCTGTTTCCAGATACATGAATTTGACCATTACTGAATTTGTTTATTGTTAATTTGCAGTGATTTTCACAATTATTGCAACGAGTATGAGTGATTTTTATTTGTAATTTGTCTAAGTCTTCGTTTGAAGCTATAGTAGAAACATATTCCATATCTAAGTTAGACTCATATTGTTCTTTTGATAATAATGCCATTCCGTATGCACCCATTAATCCTGATATGTCTGGTCTTACAACATTTTTACCAACAATAATTTCAAATGCTCTTAATACAGCATCGTTATAGAATGTACCTCCTTGTACAACTATATGTTTTCCAAGTGTTTCAACATCTCTTACCTTCATAACTTTTTGAATTGCGTTTTTTATAACAGAATAAGAAAGTCCACTTGAGATGTCTCCAACAGAATATCCTTCCTTTTGAGCTTGTTTTATTTTTGAGTTCATAAATACAGTACATCTAGAGCCTAAGTCAACAGGTCGTTTGGCTTTAACTGCTTCTTCAACAAATTGTGATATTTCTAAATTTAAGCTTTTAGCAAATGTTTCTATAAATGAACCACAACCAGAAGAGCAAGCTTCGTTTAGCATTATATTGTCTATGTTACCATTTTTCATTCTTATATATTTCATGTCTTGTCCACCAATATCAACAATACTAGTTACATCGGGTTCAAATTCTTTTGCAGCAGTATAGTGAGCTATTGTTTCGATTTCGTTTAAATCAACATTTAAAGCTGTTTGAATTAGTTTTTCTCCATATCCTGTAACACCACTATATCTTAAAATGGCATTTTTGGGTAATACAGAATATAATTTTTTTAACATATTTATAACACTTTTTAATGGGTTTCCTTCGTTATTTCCGTATAAAGAATAAAGAAGTTTGCCATCCTCATCAATTAGAACTAGTTTTGTTGTTGTTGAACCGGCATCTATTCCTAAATAGCAGTTGCCTTCATATGTAGAAAGGTTAGCTTTGTTAACTTGAGCTTTTTGATGTCTTTTTTTAAATTCGTTATATTCATTCTCATCTTTAAATAGCGGATCTAAAGGATGTGTTGTATTGTCATGAGAATTTTTTAATGTTTCTATTTTATTTTTTAATTCATCTACAGTTATTGTTTCTGAATTTAAAGAATCTAGAGCAGCACCTTGTGCAACTAAAAGATGTGCCTCTTCGGGAACAATTATTTGATCTGGTTTTAAGTGTAATGTTTCAATAAATCTTTGTCTTAATTCAGAAAGGTAATTTAGTGGGCCACCCAAAAAGGCTATATTTCCTCTTATAGGTCTACCGCATGCTAATCCACTAATGGTTTGATTAACTACAGCTTGAAATATTGAGGCTGCTATATCTTCTTTGGCTGCACCTTCATTTATTAATGGTTGTATATCTGTTTTTGCAAATACACCACAACGTGAGGCTATTGGATATATAGTTGTATAATTTTTTGCTAAGTCATTTAGACCTGAAGTGTCTGTATGTAATAAAGAAGCCATTTGATCTAAAAATGCTCCTGTACCTCCAGCGCATGTTCCATTCATACGTTGTTCTATAGATTCGTCAAAATATATTATTTTAGCATCTTCACCACCAAGTTCTATTACTACATCTGTTTTGGGAATATATTTTTCAACTGATCTTTTACAAGAGACAACTTCTTGTATAAAGTTAACTCCTAAAAATTTTGCTGCAGACATTGCACCAGATCCAGTAAGTGCTAATGTAAATGTGTTATCTGGGTATTTTTCAATTAATTGATTAAGTACTAAACATACTGTATTTTTAGTATCTGAATAGTGCCTTTGATAATCTTTATAAATTGTATTTTTGTTTTCATCCATAACAACGATTTTAACAGTTGTAGATCCAACGTCTAAACCAACATGTAATGTATTTTTCATATTAAAATCTCCTTTTTTGTGCGTAAATTAGTAGATTGCACAATCACCTTAATTTTATACGGAAAATGAGTATTTGTCAAATGGAAAATATTGTAAACACTTGGGTGCTAAGTGTTATATAAAATTTTATTATTTAGGTTCTATTTTGGACAAACAAATAATAAAGATTAAATAAGAAAAATTTAGGAGGGTAATATGAAGAATAAAAAAATTATTGTTATGTTTGTTGTAATATTTTTAATTATTTTAATGGTGGGGATTTATATGCTTAAGTATGTAAAAAGTAAAAAGGAACAAGTAGGGCAGGAAGAATATGTTCCCCAAGAAGAAATAACAGATGAACAATTTAGACAAACAATTGTAAGCTTGTATTTTGTAAATAAGGAAAATGGTAATGTTGAACCAGAAGCTAGACTTGTTGATATAAGAGATGTAATTAAAAATCCATATGAAAAACTGTTACAATTATTATTAGAAGGTCCAAAAAGTGATAAAATGCAATGTGTGATTCCGGAAGGAAGTAAGGTTAATAAGACATATACTGAAAATGATTGTTTAACTATAGATATGTCAAATGAATTTTTAAATTATGACAAAGACAAAAAAGATAAGCTTATTAAAACTATAGTAAATACAATGACAG
>CAKPKZ010000003.1 GCA_934167435.1 uncultured Clostridia bacterium
ATTAAAAGATTCTTCAATTTGCCGTTATTCAAAACCTTATTTTTACTTTAACAGAGGGGACAAAATCAGTTTAAAGATTACTGGTTTTGATCCTATTAGTAACCACTTCTTTGTCTCTCGCAAAGAAGCCTACGCATTAGACTATCCAAAGGTTCATTCAGTCGTTACAGTAAAATGCTGTCAAACATTAAACACTTCTAGTGCTGGAGTATTTGTTGAATACAACCCAAGGACAACTGGAATTATGGATATTCCTAAAGATTTATATTTTGCTGAAAACACGGAAGTATTTTGCTTTATAAAAAAAATAACTTCAAAAGGATTTAAGGCAAATTTCCTTTCATTTGTGTAAACTCCACAAAAAAAGCACCAATGGTGCTTTTTTTCTATTCTTCCTCTGGTGCTTCAACTGGGCAAACTCCAGCACAAGTACCACAAGATATACAAGCAGAAGCATCTATTTCAAATTTTTCTTCTCCTTGTGATATACAACCAACTGGGCATTCTGCTGCACATGCTCCACAAGATATACATTTTTCTGTTATTTTATATGCCATATTTCTCACCCCCCTAATCTATTTTTTCTTTCTTAGAATCTAATTTTTCCATTTTCTCTAATTCTTCTAATTCTTTTTTATTTTTTAATTCTTCTTCGTCTTGTATCTCTTTTGAAGAATCTTTTAATACTTTTATATCTTTAACATCATATCTTTTATAAAAATACCCGTCTCCATCTTTTAATTTAACTTTTACTCTCTCTTTTAAAGTTTCAACTGCATATACTTCTCCTTCGCCGTCTTCTGTTTTAACAATTGCACCTATATTAGGCAGTCTTTTTAGTTTATCTGCATACACATTGTCTTCATATTTTAAGCAACACATTAATCTTCCACAATTTCCAGAAATTTTGGATGGATTCAAAGATATATTTTGCTCTTTTGCCATTTTGATTGAAACAGCCTCAAAGTTACTTAAAAATGAACAGCAGCAAAGTTCTCTTCCGCAAACTCCATTTCCACCTATTCTTTTTACTTCATCTCTAACTCCTATTTGCCTTAATTCTATTCTAGTTTTATATATAGCAGCTAAATCTTTTACTAAATCTCTAAAGTCAATCCTTCCGTCTGCAGTAAAATAAAATAAAATTTTACTATTGTCAAATTTCACTTCAACATCTGTTAATGTCATATTTAATTTATGATCTTTTATTTTTCTTAAACATGTTGAAAATGCATCTTTCTCTTTGTTTTTACATTCTTGATAATGCTTAGTGTCTTTTGATGTAGCTATTCTTATAACTTTTTTTAGTGGTGCTACTATTTTTTCATCTTCTACTATTCTATTTGGAATTAATACTTCTGCATATTCTTCCCCTTGTGTTGTTTCAACAATTACTTTATCGCCTTTTTTTATTTTTAAACCTTCTGGATTAAAAAAATATATTTTTCCTAATTTTTTAAATCTAACCCCTATTATATTTTTCAATTTACTTCCTCCCATATGTTAAATAACATATTATCTATACACATATCATAATTACTGTTTTGTTTTAGTCTTTTTACAGTATCTTCTACTGTTTTTATACATTCTGTGTATTTATATGATTTTTTTGCTAATTCTATTAATATTACATTTATGTATTCTAAAATATCATAAATTTCTTCTTTTGACTTATATATAATATTAGATAGATTAATTATATCTATAATATCTTTATTCTCTAATGAATATATTATATTATCTATTTGATTATATGTTTCTATCTTGTCTTTTAATTTTATTGCCTTTCCTATACTTCCTTCAAAAGTCCTTAACATTGTAGAATTTATATTATTCATTCCAAATTGTTCTTTTAAATATTGGCTAATTTTTTCATTTTCAATTTCATTAAAGTGCATTATCATACATCTTGATTTTATTGTGCTTAAAAATGCATCTTCGTTTTTACCAATTAATATTATTATAACAAATTCAGGTGGTTCTTCCAATGTTTTTAATAAGCAATTTTGTGCTTCTTTTGTCATAGTATCAGCATTATCAATTATATATATTTTCTTATTTGATATAATTGGTTTTTCTTGCACTTTTTTTTGTATATATCTTATTTGCTCTATTTTTATATTTCTGTCTTCTGATTCTAAAATATAAAAATCTGGGTTATTGTTATTTATAAATTCAATACATGACTTGCATTTATTACAGCCATTTTTTTCTTGGCATAAAATATTTTTAGCAAATTCTTTTGCTATTAATTTTTTACCAATTCCCTCATTTCCAATAAACATATAGCTATGCAATATTTTATTATTTTCTATTGTTTTTTTTAACTCTTTTCTTATTTTTTCATTGCCTATTATATTTTCAAACATATTTTCCTCACAATTATTTGTCTATTTTTCCAAATAAATTTAATGGCCAAATTCTTATTGCTACTTTACTTTCTATTTTTTCTAATGGTATGCAACCAAAACTTCTACAGTCTGTACTGTGGTTTCTGTTATCTCCCATTGCAAATACACAATTGTCTGGAACAACAAAATCGTCAAATCCAACTCCCATAACATCTGTAACAACACCATCTTGTAAATAGTTTTCTTGCAATTCTTCTCCATTTATATAAACTTTACCATTATCTATTTTTACGTGTTCACCTGGAAGAGCTATTGTTCTTTTTATATAACTTCTTTTTCCAATTTCTAAAAAGTTATATACAAACCAATTAAATCCTGTTCTTTGTTTATAATATGCTTTTGGATTTGATAAATCTATTTGACTTGATGTATATGTTATTAAATCTGGTTCTTGAAATGTTATTATATCTCCTCTATTAGGCATTTTCTTAGTTGTCCTTCCTAAACGGTTTAACCATAATCTTTGATCTTGCTTTAATGTTGGGTACATTGATACCTGTTTTACTATTGTTGGTGTTCCTATAAAATATCTAAATAATAATGCTAAAACTACAGCTATTATTATACAATATCCCCATTCTAATATATCTTTAATTTTTGGATTCACTTTTTTCTCTCCTTCTACTAATAATTATAACTTAAAACATACAATGAATCAACATTTATATAGTTTTATTTTCCTGTTTTGTTGGTATCCTTATTACTACTTCAGTACCTTGTCCTACTACACTTTTTATATCAATGCTTCCACCATTTTTGTCTAATATTTCTTTTGCAATTGATAACCCAAGTCCAGTACCTCCCATTTCTCTTGTACGTGCTTTATCAACTCTATAAAATCTTTCGAAAATACGACTTAAATCTTCTTCTGGAATTCCTATTCCGTTATCAAATACTTTTATATATGCATCATTATACACAAATCCCACATAAATTTTTATTTCTCCACCATCTTTAGTATATTTTATACTATTTGTTAATATATTTAATACTACTCTTTCTATGTCATATTTATCTGCATATACCGGTGGTACATCTGCTGTAACAAAACAATTTACTTTATGGGATTTTTTCTTTATTTCAATTTCTAGTTTATCTTGACATTTTTTAACTAATTCACCTAAATCAAATTGTTCTTTTTGTGTTTTATTTTTATTGTTATCATATCTAGATAATGTAAGCAAATCTGTAACTAATTTTGCCATTCTCCTTGCTTCAGACGCAATTACATTTAAAAATCTTTCTTGAGTTTCTTTATCGTATTCACCTTCTAGCAATGTATCTGCATATCCCATTATTGACGTTATAGGCGTTTTTAATTCATGTGATACATCTGCAATAAATTCTTTTCTCATGTTATCAAGTTTTACATGTTCTGTAATATCTTGAATTACTGCAATTACTCCATCTGGTCTATCATGTTCATTCTTAAATGGTGCAAAAAATACATTTATATATTTATCTTCTACTTGTATTCTTTGCTCTGTTGATGTCCAGTTTTCTAAGTAAATTATTTTTTCCATATTTATATCAATTTTTACTTTTTTAAATATATCTTCAAATGTTTCATCTTCTGGAGCAATACTAAGTAAATTTTTAGCAGCCGGATTTATTAAAATAATATCACCATTCATATTAAATGCAATAATTCCATCTGTTAAATGTAGTAGTATTGTTTCCATTTGATTTTTTTGTGTTGAAACTTCACTTAATTTTTCCTTTAATTCTGTTGTCATTACTCCAAAAACATCTTCTATATTATTTGCATTACCTATTTTTTCGTATTTTCCACTTTTTCCATTTGTTTTATCATCATTAATTATTTCTGCACTTTTTATTAATTTATTTATTGGAAATATTACATATTTTTTAGATAATATATATAATATTATTAATGACAAAAATATAAATAAAATATTACCAATAATACTTGCAGTCCTTATATTTTTGCATATTATAGAAGCCTCATATGAAGTCATAGCACTATTAGAATTGTTTATTAAATGTAAATAGAAAAATCCCAATCCACTTATAGTAATTACTCCTATTAATATAAATATTAATACAATCCTAAATTGAGTATTTTTTAACATGTTTTGTTCCTCACTTCTATTATTCTTTAACTAATAATTTTATTTCTTTATAAATTTTATCTTCTACATTTTTAGTTGCCATTGTTAAAGCTTTTTCTCCCATTTTTTTCATATTATCTTTATCTAATATTATTTTTTCAATGGTTGAATTTAATATATTTTGGTTTGATAATTCATCATTTAATATAATTTTAGCAGCTCCAACATTTTCTAATACTTTTGCATTATATAATTGATGATCATTACTTACATTTGGCAACGGAATAAGTATAGAAGGTTTTCCTAAATTAGATATTTCTGTAACTGTCATTGCTCCACTTCTTGCAACAATAACATCAGAAACATTCATTACCTCTTCCATCTCGTATATATATGGAACTATTTTTGTATTATTTATTTTATTAATATTTATATTAGCATCTTCTAATATTCCCTTTATTACATCATATTGCTTTGGTCCTGTTGCCCACATTAATTGATAATTTTTATTTAATTTATTTTTTATTATTTCTATAATTGCCTCATTTATTTTTTGTGCACCTTGGCTTCCACCAAATATTAATACTATTGGTTTTGAGGAGTTTAATCCCATCTTTTTTATTATGTCATTTTTTTCATTTATACTATATTCTTTTTTCTTTATTTTTACAGGTGTTCCGGTAAATACTATTTTATTTGCTTTTGGTATTCTTTTAGCTGCATTTTCAAATCCAATTAATATTGTATCTGTCCTTTTGGCTAAAAATTTTATTGCTTTACCTGGAAATGCATTACTTTCATGCAATATTGTTGGTATATTATATTTTTTTGCTGCAGTAATAACAGCTCCACATATATACCCTCCTGTTCCTATAACAATATCTGGTTTAAATTCCTTTACAATTTTTTGTGCTTCTGAAAATCCTTTTAAAGTTTTATACATTTTTTTCATATTATCTATAGAAATTTTTTTGCTTAAGCCATAAGCATCTATTGTTTTTAATTCGTATCCAGCTCTTGGTACTAAATCGTTTTCTAATCCTCTAGTTGTTCCTATAAAAATAATTTTAGAATCTTTTTGCTCTTTTTTTATTTTATTAGCTATAGCTATTCCAGGATTTATATGTCCAGCTGTTCCTGCTGCTGCTATTATTACTTTCAACATTTTCACCTCTTATTATTTTGCATTATTTTTAGCACTAGCACGAGATATATTTAATAACACGCCCATCTCGCACAATAAAATAAATAGTGCTGTTCCTCCATAACTAAAAAATGGTAATGGCATTCCTGTGGCAGGCATAGAAGATGTTACAACTGCAATATTTATTATAACTTGTATTCCTACCAAAGCAGTAATTCCTATTGCAACTAAGCTTCCAAACATATCTGGTGCTTTCATAGCAATTAAAATTCCTCTCCATATAAATATTGCAAATAATATTATAACAATTGCACATCCCACAAATCCTAGTTCTTCGCCTAAAATAGAAAATATAAAATCATTGTGTGGTTCTGGTATGTATAAAAATTTCTGTTTACTTTCTCCTAACCCTGCTCCAAAAAGTCCTCCTGAACCTATTGCATACAAACTTTGTATAACTTGCCAACCATCTCCAGTTTTATCTTGCCATGGATCTAAAAATGTAACAACTCTTTTTAGTCTATATGGTTCTTTTATAATTAAAAATATCATTGCTGGCAACCCTGCTACTCCTCCAGTTAATATAAAATGCCATAACTTGCAACCTGCAGTTATCATCATTACAGAACATATACCGATAATTACTATAGAAGCACTAAAATGTGGCTGCAATAACAATAATCCTATTATTGGTGCTAGCATACACACATGTTTTATAAATCCTTTGCCATACATCCCTAATTGATCTCTATCTTTTACTAATATACCTGCATAAAATATTATCATTAAAAATTTAACCAATTCAGATGGCTGAAATGATAATGTTTCTGTAATATATATCCATCTTTTTGCTCCATTTACGTTTTTACCAATTAATAAAACTAAAGCAAATAATATTAATGAAAGCCACCATGCATGCTTATAAAATTTTTGATAAAATCTATAGTCAATTTTTGATATAAATGCCATAGCAATTAAACCAAGAATAGCAAATATTAGTTGCTTTGAAAAGTATTTATAACTATTTCCGCTTTCTGAAAGAGCAGATGGTGAACTTGCCGATAATACCATTATTAATCCTAATGCTAGTAATAATAATATTGCTATTACTAACGTAAAGTCAATTGGATTATTTAGAAAGCTTGAAAAATTCTTCTCTTTTTTCTTTTTTGCCATCTATACTTTTCCTTTCTTTATATACTCATTACACCTAATACACATGTAAATAAAGTTATTAAACTAAATACAATTACAACCTTATTTTCCCTCCAGCCTAATAATTCAAAATGATGATGTAATGGTGCCATTTTAAATATTCTCTTTCCAGTTTTTTTATAATACGTAACTTGTATTATTACTGATAATGTTTCTAATACTGGTACTAATGCTATTATTATTAATATTAGTGGCATTTTTAAATACAATGCCATTCCCGAAATAACTCCACCTAATAATAACGAACCAGTATCTCCCATAAATACTTTTGCTGGATGTAAATTGAACATTAAAAATCCCAACACTGATCCTATAACTGCACTTCCAAATATTGAAACTTCTAATACATTAAATATTATTCCAGCTATTACCAAACTTGTTATTATTATTACACATATACTAGACGATAACCCATCTATTCCATCTGTTAAATTAATAGCATTTGTTGTTGCTAAAATTACTAATATTGCAAATGGAATATACAAATAAATAGGTATATCTATATACATTTTTAATATTGGTATATATGTTTGAGTTCCTAACTGTAACCCTTGAATTAAATATATTACATATGCCGTTGAAATAATTAGTAATCCTAACATTTTATAACTTGGTTTTAATCCTTCTGTATTTTTTAGTACTAATTTTTTAAAATCATCTATAAACCCTATTAATCCAAATCCTATTATTAATATTGTCATAGGTATTAATTTATTTGCTAATTCTAACTGTCCATTTGTTATTAAGTATATGTATGTTCCTGTTATTGTAATAATCATTGATATTATTATTATTATTCCACCCATTGTTGGTGTTCCTTGTTTTTTTAAATGTGATTTTGGTCCATCATCTCTTTCTATTTGCCCAACTTTTAGTTTTTTTAATATTGGTATAATTATAAATCCTAAAATTACCGATATTGCAAAAGATATTAGCAATATTTTTGTATCAAGCTTCAATTCTATCAAACCTTCCTATTATTTCTTTTTTCCTTTGTCTAATTCTTCAATTAGTTCATTTACAATTATTCTTTCATCAAATGGATATTTTGTATTGTTAATTTCTTGATATGGTTCATGCCCTTTTCCTGCTAAAACTATTATATCTCTTTTGTTTGCCATAATAATTGCTTCTTTTATAGCCTCAACCCTATCTACTACAATCTTATATTTTCCATTTGTCTTTTTAATTCCTTCTTCAATTTGTTCTACTATTTTTTGTGGATCTTCAGTTCTTGGATTATCTGATGTTATTATTGTAAAGTCTGCTATCTTTCCAGATATTTCTCCCATTATTGGTCTTTTTCCTGAATCTCTATCTCCACCACATCCAAATACACTAATTACTCTTCCTCTTGTATAACTTTTTACAGCTTGTAAAATATTTTGTAGGCTCTCTGGTGAATGTGCATAATCTATCATTATTGTTAAATCTCTTTTATTGTTTACTAATTCAGATCTTCCAGGCACTCTTACTTCTTCTAATGCTTGCTTTATAACTTCTGGTGAAATTTCGAATTTTTTAGCTACACATATTGCAGCTAGAGAATTATATACACTAAATCTTCCTGGTATTCCTGTTCTTACTCTTTCATTTCTGTCTGTTATTTTAACTCTAAAGTCAACATATGCATTTGTTATTGTTATATCTTTTGCAAGCACTTTTGCTGAGTTGTCAATACCATATGTTGTAATATTGCTTTCAGGAAATAATTTTGGAATTTTACTTCCATATAAGTCATCTGCATTTACAATTCCTTCTTTACACATGTTAAATAATTTTAATTTTGAGTTAAAATAATCTTCCATATTTGGATGTTCTTTTTCACTTATATGATCTTCTGAAAAGTTAGTAAATAAAACTAGATCAAACTCGCATCCATCTACTCTATGTAATTTTAAACTTTGTGATGAAACTTCCATTACAACAACTTCTACATTTTCTTGAACCATTTTGTTAAATAACTTTTGTAATTCTAAGCTTTCTGGTGTTGTTCTGTCACTATCCTTAATCTTTTTTCCATTAATATATGTTGCTATTGTTCCTATTAATCCTACTTTTTTTCCTGCTTTTTCCATAATTTCTTTAATCATAAATGTTGTTGTTGTCTTACCTTTTGTTCCAGTAACTCCTATTAATTTAAATTTACTTGATGGATTATTATAAAAATTAGATGAACATATTGCTAATGCTTCTCTTGTATTTTTAGCCATTATTATTGTTATATTTTGTGGTATGTTTAATGCTTTTAAGTCACAGCCTTCTTCTATCATAATAGCTGTTGCACCATTTTCAATTGCAGAACTTATAAATTTGTGTCCATCTACTGAAAATCCTTTTATAGCAATAAATAAAAATCCTTCTTCTATATTTTTAGAATTACTTTCAATTCCTTTTATTTTTAAATCTAAATTTCCTTTTACTTTTAGTCCTTCAAGACCAATTAAAATTTTCTTTAAATTCATAATTTTTCTCCTTACATTTTTTTTACATTATATAACTAAATCATTAATTTGTATAGTTTTTTTAGGTATTTTTTTCCTCCTATTAAAAAATATTAATTATTATTATATTTTATAACTATTTTTTGTTATAATAAAAAAGTCGCACCTCAGATTTCTCTTTAATACGACTTTTTTCTTATTCTTCCTCTATTTCTTCATTGTTATTTTTACATGCTTTTACTTTTAATATTCTTTTATCTTCAGATTCTTCTATCTTATATGTTATTTTCTTTGTTTCTATTATTGGTTTTTCGTCATCTTTAGGTATTCTACCAAGTTTTTCTTGCAAATATCCAGATAAAGTATCATAATCACCTTCTGGTATTTCATCCCCCAATAATTTATTAACATCATAAATAGGCATGCTTGCGTTTATTATATAGGTATTTTCATCTATTTTTTTATATTCCTCTTCAACTTTATCATACTCGTCAAAGATATCTCCAACTAGTTCTTCCAAGATGTCTTCCATAGAAACTAAACCAGCTGTTCCTCCATATTCATCGATTATTATAGCCATTTGTTTCTTGTTTTTTTGTAATTCTCTAAAAACTTCATTTATTAATCTTGTTTGCGATACAAAGTATGCTTCTTTAACTACATTTTTCACTCTAAAATTTTTCTTATTTATGTTTTTTAGCACATCTTTTACATATAAAATTCCTTTTATTTCGTCTATTGTTTCATCATATACTGGAATTCTACTATATCTATATTCTTCTTTAGATAGTTCCTCTAATAGTTCTTCATTACTAATATTTATATCTACAGCAAATACATCTTTTCTGTGTGTCATTATTTCTGATACAGTTATATCATTAAATTCAAAGACATTATTTATTAATTCTTTTTCTTCTTCTTTTATTGTACCTTTTTCTTCTCCTTGGTCTACCATCATTTTTATTTCTTCTTCTGTAACTATTTCTTCGTCGTTCTCATTAACTCCAAAAATTTTTGAAACTGCATTTGTAACAGTTGTTAATAATTTTACAAATGGTGCTGTAAGTATTGATATTGTTCTAATTATTCCTATTGTTGCAAATGATATTTTTTCATAATTTTTCATTGCTAATCTTTTTGGTACTAGTTCACCAAATACAAGTGTAAAAAATGATAATATTATTGTAATTAATACTATAGATATGCTTTTCCATACCCCTAAACTTATTATTGGCAATAAATTGTTTAATGCTGGTGCTAATTTATCTGCAAATGCATCTGATGCAAATGCACTTGATAAAAATCCTGCCAATGTAATTCCTATTTGTATTGTTGCTAAAAATTTACTTGGCATTTCTAGCATATTATGTATTTGTTTTGCCTTTTTATTTCCCTCCTTAGCTTGTTTTTCTATTTTTGCATCATTTAATGATATAAATGCAATTTCACTTGCTGCAAAAAATGCATTTAACAAGATTAAAATTACTAAAACAATTAGTTGTGTTAACATTTATTTATTATTTCTCTCCTTTTTTATAATATAATAGGTATTTTACTATATTATTGCATAAAAATCAAGGTCTTATTCCACTGTAAAAAGGCTTTATTTTACTTTCAAAAGTTATTTATCACATTTTATATATATATTGCTTCCTTTTTTTACATTAATCCCCGCATTTGGTATTTGTTCTGTTATAAAAATTTCTTCTTTGTTAGAATCTTCATAATCGTTTTGTAAATTTAATTTTAATCCGTTTTCCTTTAGTATTTTTTCTGCCTCATTTAAATTTTTGCCTATTAAATCAGGAGTTACTATTTGTTCTATTTCTTCCACTTCTTCTTTATTTCCTTGGTTGACTTCTAGGTATGGCAAAACTTCACTAAACACTTGCCCACCTACAGGTGCTGCAACACCACCTCCTTGGTGTCCTCCTTCTCCAGTAGGATTATATAAAGTTACTAGAACTACTAATTGTGGATCATCTATTGGTGCAACACCACAAAAAGATGTAACATACTTGTTTGTATTTACTCCATCTTCAGAGGTACCTGTTTTTCCTCCTATTCTATATCCTGCAACTTTTGCATTTTTACCTGTTCCCTCTGCAACAACAGATTCCATCATACTTAATACTTTTTCTGATGTTTGTTTAGAAATTACAGTTCCTTTTGTCTCTATAGGTTGGTCTTCAATTGCTCCCGTTTGGCTATTAATTATTTGTTTTACTATTCTAGGAGTTACTGCTGTTCCTCCATTTGCAATACTTGAAACTGCTGTAGCCAATTGGATTGGTGTAATTTCAAATCTTTGCCCAAAACTTATTGTTGCAAGTTCTACTGGCCCTGCTTTTTCTTCTGCTAAAAATATTCCTTTTGCTTCTCCTGGTAGTTTTACACCCGTTTTTTCCAATAAACCGAATTTTTGTAAATAACTATAATACGTATGAACTCCAAGTCTCTGTCCAAGTCCTATAAATACCGGATTACATGAATTCATCAACGCCAACCTCAAACTCTCTGATCCATGTGGTCTATAATATCTCCAACATTTTATTCTAACTCCAGCAACTTCAATTCCACCAGTGCAGCAAAATTCGCCTGAATTATCTGTATCTGTAATTCCTTCTTCTAGCGATGCAGATGCTGTAATTAATTTAAAAACAGAACCAGGTTCATATGTATCAGCTATTGCCCTATTTCTCCATACAGCTTGTAGGCTTTTGCTTTTCTCATTTTGTTCCATTGAATCCCAAGTTTCACTCAATTCACTTGTGTATGCATCATATGGAGAATTTAAATTATATGATGGATATGTTGCCATTGCTAAAATATCACCATTTTTAGGGTTCATTACTACTATATTTCCACCATCTGTGCACTTATTGTCAATGCATGCCTCTTCTAAATATTTTTCAACTATTGACTGTATATTTAAATCTATTGTTAAAACTAAGCTATTTCCATCAATTGCAGAGACATAATTCTCGCCTTCTTTTCCTATTTCTCCACCCTTAGCATCAGTATGCCTTTGAATTGCACCAGACTTTCCTTTTAGTTCTTTATCAAACTTTGCTTCAACTCCATCTAATCCCTGATTATCACTTCCGCAAAATCCAATTACTTGTGCAGCAACATTATTATATGGATAATATCTTTTTGTATCTTCATCAATATTAATTCCTGAATTAATATTATTATTTTGCATCCATATTCTTAATTCGTCAGCTTTAGATTTATCTACTTTTTTTGCAATTGTTTCTATCGAACTTCTTTTGGTTACTTTTTTTAGAGTTTTTTCATAATCTAATTCAAATATATCACAAAGTGCTTTAGCAACCTTTTCTTTATTAGATTTATCAATATTTACAGGATTAACTGTTATTGTCTCCACCGTGCTACTTACTGCCAAGATATTCTTTCCTGTTGCATCATAAATAGTTCCTCTTTTAGGATTAACTGCTCTATCTAAAGTTTGTTGCTCATATGCTAATTTTTTTAATTCTTTTCCTTGTATAAATTGTATATATGCAATTCTTCCAATTAATAATAATAAAATTAAAAAAATTATAAATAAAGTATTTCTCATTTTCTTTTTATTTGATATTTTAACAGAAATCATTTTTTACCTCCAAAAAATCCCTTAATTAATAATATTAAGGGATTTTGGTTTTATTCTAAAATTATTTCTTATTAAAAATTTTATTAACTATTTTTGTAAGCCAATTGTCATTTTGCTCTATAACAACTTTTTCTGATGGAGACTCTACATAGTCTTTCTTTGGTAAATTTACATATACTGTTTGCTTATTTGTTAACTTTTGCATTCCCAATTTTTCTTTTGCTTCTTTTTCGATGTTGTTTAGATTTTCTCCATTTTCTATTGTAACTTTTAATTGCTCATTTTCTTTTTGTAGTACTGATAATTGTTTTTTTAATGTTTGAACATTATTAAATTTTTCGTTTATTTGTGAATTTCTATAACTTATGGTTAGCAATAATATAAATGCAATAACTACATATACTGTTAATTTAAAACGCTTTTTTCTTTGTGCTGCTGAAAGTTTTATTTCTTGTCTTGGAATATCTTTTACAATTTCCAGTTTTCTTCTTTGCTGTTGTTTTTCTTTTTTTTGAGTTTCTATTTTTCTTGGATTTGTATCATATTGATATCTTGCTTGTACCATAAGTTATTCACCTCCTTAATTTTTTTCAAATATTCTTAATTTTGCACTTTTAGATCTACTATTTTCCTCTAGTTCTAATTTTGTTGCAGTTATTGGTTTTTTGTTTATAATTCTTCCTAATTTTTTTGTTCCACATACGCAGTAAGGCAAGTCTTTTGGGCATGTACACTTTCCCGTCGCCTCTACATAAGCTTTTTTTACTGCTCTATCTTCTAATGAGTGAAATGTAATAATGCATAATCTACCATTTGGTTTTAAACATTCTATACACTGTTGCACTGTATTATATAATGGTTTTATTTCATTATTAACTTCTATTCTTATTGCTTGAAATGTCCTTTTTGCTGGATGTCCATTCTTTTTTGCAAATTCTGGTATAGATTTTTCTATTATTTCTACTAATTGTTTTGTTGTACTAATTTCTTTTTCTTTTCTTGCAATACAAATATTTTTAGCTATTTGTCTTGAATACCTTTCTTCGCCGTATTCAAATATTATATTTGCTAATTCCTCTTGGGTATATTCATTTACTACCTGTTTTGCTGTTAATTGTTGTGATTTATCCATTCGCATGTCTAAATCATTTTCTCCTAAATAGCTAAAGCCTCTATTTCTTTCGTCCAATTGATATGATGAAACTCCTAAGTCTAACAATATTCCATCTACATTACTAATTTGTATGCTTTCTAATATATTTTTTATATCGTCATGATTTCCATGGATATATTTTACATTTTCATATTCTTTTAAATTATTCTTTGCGGCATTTAAAGCTTCTTCATCTCTGTCAATTCCAACTAAAAGTCCTGTATTTTTCAATTTATTTAGTATTTCTTTACTATGCCCAGCTCCGCCCAAAGTACCATCTACATATATTCCGCCTTTTTTTATGTTTAACCCATTTATGCATTCTTCAAGCATAACTGGTTTATGTAAAAATTCCAATTTGTCACCTCTTATTTTAGTAATTAAAGCTTTAACAGCTGGTAATTTTACAAAAATACCAGCTGCATTGTTCATATGTATTTTTTACTTTTGTATTTCTAAAGCTTTTGTAATTTTGTCTTTTGTTTAATATCTTTTGTACTTTCATCTTTTGTATTTTTATATAAACTTTTGCAAGTTATATACCAAGCATTGTCATGTTTTCTGCAATTTCATCAGCTGATATATTATCATCACAATTTTCCCAAGTATTCTTATCCCAAATTTCTAGTCTTGTCCCAACTCCAATAATTACTGTTTCTTTTTCTAAATTTGCAGCAACTCTTAAATTATTTGGTATTAAAAATCTTCCTTGTTTATCTATGTCGCACTCTGTTGCTCCTGATAAGAAAAATCTTACAAAGTTTCTGGCGTTTCTGTCAGAAAGAGGTAATGTTTTTAGTTTTGTTTCAAAGTTCAACCATTCTTCTTGTGAAAAAGCAAACAAACATCCATCTAATCCTTTTGTTATAATAAATTTTTCTCCCATATCTTGTCTTAACTTAGCAGGCATTATTAATCTTCCTTTTGCGTCTAGAGAATGTTCATATTCGCCAATTAACAATTGAATTCCTCCTCTCCATTTTTCTACCACTTCGTACCACTTTTCTCCACTTAACATAGATTTTAATATAAGAATTTTAATTTTGCAAGCTTTTTTTGAATTTTTTTTAATTTTTTTATTTTTCATATAAAACTTTTTGTGTTATCTTTTAAAATAATTAACATTATTAGTTCGTTCTTTTTTTATATTGTAATTGTTATACTTTTATATAATACTATAGGAGGCTAATATGAATAATAATGAAAAACTACTAAGAAAAAATATTGGTAAAAAAATTAAATTGGCAAGATCAAAAAGTAATTATACTCAAGAAAAGTTGGCTGAAAAATTATCTCTTTCTGCAAGATATATTAGTCAATTAGAACGTGGTATTGCCTTTGGAAGCGCATCTACAATTGTAAATTTATGTAGAGCATTAAATATAAATTCTGACTTTCTTTTTAATGACCTTATTGATTGTAACTCTCCAGCTTTAACGGATATAATTGACAATGAACTTTTAGAAAATTATTTAAAATTAAATGATTACAATAAAAAAGTTATATTATCAATGTCTGTAGAACTTTTAAAATTACAACAAAATAGCGAGAATTTAAAAAATCATAAAACAAGTACAACTAATTAATTTATAGTTGTACTTGTTTTTCCTGTTCCTACAACATCTTCTTGTAGTGATCTCCACGTATTACACCCTACTATTCCATCTGCTTTTAATCCTCTAGCATTTTGATAATTAATAACAGCATTTTGTGTAGCAGCTCCAAATATTCCGATCAAGTCCATTTGTTCTAAATCCAAGTGTGTTTAAATCATCTTGTGCGATACATACATAATTACTTATGCTTCCTCTTTTTACTGTTGGAAATCCTCCTGTTGAACAAGCTGGCTTTCCAAATCTTTTATCAAAATGTACCCATGTTGGTGTTAACGAAATAGGTTCAACATATGTCCATATTCCTGAGTTATTAGCACTATTCCATAATGCTATTCTTCTACTTTCTAATAATGTTTGCCCAACATCAAATGCAACACCTGCATAATGTTGACTTTGATTTCCATGCCCTCCTTCATATGGCCTCTTAAATGCAAATCCCACATAAATAGGTGCACCAAAAATATACCTCTGACTGTTCCAACTTTGCATTGTCCTTTTTGTTGTCCACAATATATTACTATTGCTTGCTCCTCTAAATTCTCTTACCTTAAGTGTAGAATTAGTATTATATGGCATTGGCTCTGCCTCTCCTCTATAATACGTTTCCATTCTATCCTTATCATTATTAAATAATAATATTTTCGCCATAATAAAAAATCCTCCCATTAGACTTTTTTTATATCTTATGAGAAGATTTATTTTTTGCTACTCTATAATTTATTTTACCTCTCTTGCTTTTACAATAACTCTTTGTTTGCTATCATCTGTACATGTTATTAATGTAATTTCTTTTTTACCATTTGTTAACTGACTTGTACAACTAACATCACTTGGATCTACCGTGTATTTATCATAAATTTTATAAGTTATAGTTCTTTGATTCATATCTTCTAAATTAATAGTATCTCCTACACCTAGAGTAGGAACTTTGCTAAAAAATCTCGAATTTCTATAATTGTGACCTACAATACAAAAGTTTCCAACCTCGTTTGGATCTCCTCCCCAAAATTTGCAAACAGATACTTTTAAGAATTCATCTATCTGATCTAAATTTCCTTGTAAAACAGGATAAATTACATTTATTTTAGGTATGCTTACTGTTGCTACGGTTTGGTATGTATGTCCTCCTATTTCTACCTTCTTAGATTGCAATTTACTACTAGTTGCCATTTCTTCTGTTTCATCACCTAAATAGTCTTCATCTAATACTACAACTAATGCATCTTCTGGTATTACTGTATTGTCATTATCTGCAGTTTCTATATTAGCTAAAATTTCTTGTGCTACAGTTTCACTTTTATTTCTATCATATTCTGCATAAATATATGCAGATATTAAAATGCATATAAAAAATATTGATGCAATAAATTCTAATTTATAAAGTTTCTTCTTTTTCTTTAATTCTGGTGTTATATATAGTTTTTTTGTAACCAAAATTTGATTCATATTATTCTCCTATTTATATATTCTATATAATTATAACATGAGAATTTTAAAAATGAAATATATTTTTTAATTATTTTCTAAAATTTCATTGGTTAATTTTGCAAAATCTTCTAGTGTAAGTTTTTCAGCTCTTATATTTTCGTCTAATCCTAATTTATTTAATATTTGATATCCTTGTTCTTTATTTAAAAATATATTTGAATTTGTAAGAGCATTTAATAATGTTTTCCTTCTTTGCAAAAATGAATTTTTTATTATTTTAAACATAAACTCTTTATTTTTAACATTAATTATTGTATTTTTTCTAATATTTAATTTTATAACTTTTGAAGTAACTTCTGGTTCTGGTATAAATGATTCTTTAGGAACCTCTAATATTCCTTTTGGCTCTGTATAATAATATATTGAATATGTTATTGCACCTGTATCTTTGCTTCCAGGTATTGCAATTAATCTATCTGCTACTTCTTTTTGTATCATAACTGTTATACTGTCTAAATCTAACTCTTCTTCTAGCAATTTCATTATTATAGGTGTAGTTATATAGTATGGTAAATTAGCTACTATTTTTACATTTTTTATTTTTCCTGTTTCTTTTTCATTTTTAATTAGTGTTTTTAAATCTGTTTTTAAAACATCTTGGTTTATAACTTGGAAATTGTCAAATAAAGAAAATCTATCATTTAAAATTTGTATCATTTTTGTGTCTAATTCTATACATATAACCTTTCCTGCCTCTTCCAACAAAAATTGTGTTAGTGTTCCTAGACCTGGACCAATTTCTATTATTAAGTCTTCTTTATTTATATTTGCACTTTTTACTATCTCCTCTACTACTTGTTGATTTATTAAAAAATTTTGTCCAAGACTTTTATTGGCTTTTATATTATATTTCTTCATTATAAATTTTGTATCTTCTAAAATATTTTTCATTACTACTCTCCTCTAGCAATATTATACTTTTTTTACAACTAGTTTGCAATATTATTACATAATTTGTTTAATCTGGTTTACTTTGCATCTATTTTTTAAAATATATACCTCTACAACATCAAATCTTATAAGAATATCTTTAATGTTATTTATTTTCAAGTATACTTTTGCACTTTTTATAATATGTTGTCTTTTAGAATAAGTAACAGCTTCTGCCGGAGTACCGAAATATAAATTACTTCTAGTTTTTACTTCTACAAACACTAAATAATTATTTTCTTTAGCTATTATGTCTATTTCTCCTTGTTTACAACGAAAATTTCTTTCTAAAATTTTATAATCTTTTTGTTGTAAAAATCTGGTTGCTACATCTTCTCCAAATTTTCCAATTTCATGTTTTTTAATCATTCTATCTTCTCCTATATTGTTTTCCTGGCAATTGTTCAATATAACCATCTAATTCTAAAATCATTAATTGATAATTTACTTCATCTACTTTTAATTTTGTTTTATTAATTATTTCGTCTATATTCATTTCTTCTTCATTTAAAATTGAATATATTTTATTACATTTATTATTACAAATTATGTTTTTTTCCTTCTTTTTTTCTTGTTTTTCTAATCCTTTATAATTTTTAATAATATCTGTTTCATCAGTTACTAATATTGCTCCGTTTTTTATTAAATTATTAGGAACTATTCCTTTAGGATTTTCTAATGATGATGGAATACAAAAAATTTTTTTACTTTGCTTTTTAGCGATTTTAGCTGTAACACTAGTTCCACTTCTGTAACCTCCCTCTACTATTAACACTCCATCTGAAATTCCAGTAATTATTCTATTTCTTTCCAAAAATTGTTTTGAATTGGCACTAACGTCATTTTCATATTCAGTTATAACACATCCTCCAGAATTAATAATTTTTTCTACCAGTGTTTTATGTTCTTTGGGATATATGTTATTTAATCCACATGGCAACACTGCTATAGTGCATACATTTTCTTCTATTGTATTTACATGAACACATTTATCTATTCCAACAGCAAGTCCACTTACTGTATTTATATTATACTTTGCTAATTCTTTTATAAATTTCTTAGTCATCCTTACACCATATGTAGTGCAATTTCTAGACCCTATAATTGCAATTGAAAAACTATTTAAAATATCAATATTTCCAACAGCAAAAATTTGCTTAGGTGGATTACTTATGTTTCTTAGTTTATTGGGATAATATTTACTATCATAATTTATTTTCATGTTACATCACTTTCTATATTTCTATACTGAATTGCTTCTGCAATGTGTTTTATTTCAATTTGTTGTTTATTATCTAAATCTGCAATTGTTCGTGCTACTTTTAAAATTTTATTATAAGCTCTAATACTTAACTTAAACTTGTTGTAAGCTTGTTGTAACAACTCGCTTGAACTCTTATCTATATAACAATATTTTTTTATTAAATTAGGTGTTAATTCTGAATTAGAAAATATATTATCGTATTTATACCTCTCGATTTGTAATTTTCTTGCATTATTAATTCTTATTTTTATTTGTTTGGATGTCTCTACATTTATTTTAGACGATATTTTTTCGTATTTTACTTGCATTGCTTCAACTTTAATATCAATTCTGTCCATAAATGGGCCACTAATTTTTTGAATATATTTTTTTATGTCTTTTTCCTTACAAGTGCATTCTTTTTCTTTATCTCCATAAAATCCACATGGACATGGATTCATACTTGCTATTAGCATAAATTTACATGGATATTCAAATATCTGATTAACTCTATTTATAGTAACCTTTTTATCTTCTAATGGTTCTCTCATTGCTTCTAATGTACTTTTTTTAAATTCTGGTAACTCATCTAAAAATAGAACACCTAAATGAGCTAGAGTAATTTCGCCAGGTATTGGTACTTTTCCTCCTCCAATCATAGATACTGCAGAAATTGTGTGATGTGGATTTCTAAATGGTCTGTTAGCCATTATTTTTTTATCTTTCAAGTTTCCTGATACACTATAAATTTTAGTCAGTTCCAATGCCTCATTAACTGTTAAATCTGGCAATATTGACTCTACACTTTTTGCTAGTAACGTTTTTCCTGTTCCTGGACTTCCAATAATTATACAATTATGTCCTCCAGCTACTGCTATTTCTAATGCCCTTTTCACATTTTCTTGTCCATATATTTGCTCAAAATTATATTCATATTCCTTTTCCTTATTGAGTAAATTTTTTATATCTACTGTTTTACTGTTTATTTTTTTAGTATTATTTAAATATTCAATTAATTCTTTTAAGTTTTCTACTGCAATAATCTGCACATCTTTTACAAACAAAGCCTCTTGCTCATTTTCTTTTGGTAAGATAACTTTTTTTATATTATATTTGCAAGCTTCTAAACACATTGCCAAAGCACCATTTACTTTGTTCAATTTACCATCTAACCCTAGTTCACCTATAAAAATTGTATCATTATAATTTTTATGCTTTATTATTCCCATTTCTTGCAAAATTCCAATTGCTATTGGCAAATCATAACCAGCCCCCTCCTTTCTTACATCTGCTGGTGCTAAATTAACTATTATTTTTTTACTTGGAAATTGTATATTAGAATTTTTAATTGCAAATATAATTCTTTCTTTAGATTCTTTTATTGTAATATCTGGTAAACCTACTATCTCAAATTTAGGTAATCCTGACGTAATGCATGTTTGCACCTTAATTAAATTACCACTTAACCCATTTAAGGATACTGTATTTATAATTGATATCATTTATTTCTCCTTTTTTATGCAATTTTATTGATTTTTAAATTTGTTTAATATAAAATATATTTATAAATTTTTATGAAAATTGGTGAATATATGAATAATAAAAAGAATAACAAAAAGAAAAACAAGCCTATAAATAAACAGAAAAATTCATCTAAAATCACAAAGATTAATTCTGATTTAAACACTAAGAATTTAATACATACAAAAAAATTAAAAATAACATTTGCAATTATAATGTTCATTTTTATTATGTTATTAATCAGATTAGCTTACCTTCAATTTATTGATGGCAATCATTTAAAAGGACTTGCTTATCAGCAGCAAACAATTAATCAGATTATTAGTCCTAAAAGAGGTAATATATATGATTCAACTGGAAAGGCTTTAGCAATTAGAGCACAAGTAGATACAGTAACCATAAACCCAACAAAAATAAAATCTGATACTGACGAAAAAACAAAAGCATTAAAAGAAACTGTAGCTAAAGGATTATCTACTATTTTTGAATTAGATTATAACGAAACTCTAGAAAAGGTCTCTAGCAATTCCAAAGTTGAAACTATTATAAAAAAAGTGGAACATTCTAAAATTGAAGAACTTACTAATTGGATGAAAGAAAATAATATTTCTGTAGGTATAAATATAGATGAAGACAATAAAAGATCATATCCTTATGGATCTTTGGCATCACAAGTTATTGGTTTTTGTGGAAGTGACAATCAAGGTTTAACTGGTATTGAATATAAATGGGATAGTGTTTTAACAGGTACTCCTGGAAAAATTGTAAGTTCTAAAGACAGCTTACAAAAAGAAATTCCAAATGCCGAAGAAACTTACATTGCTGCAGAAAACGGTAGTGATATAACACTTACTATAGATATAAATATTCAAAAAATTGTAGAAAAATATTTAAAACAAGCAGTAGAAGATAATGTATGTAAAAAAGGTGGAAATGTAATTGTTATGGATCCACAAACTGGTGATATTTTAGCAATGGCTTCATATCCAGATTATGACCTAAACACTCCATTTACTCCAAATTCAACTATTGCTTCAACTTATTCAAATCTTTCTACTGAGCAAAAAAGTGCTGCTCTTCAAAACATGTGGAAGAATAAGTCTGTATCTAATTTATATGAACCTGGTTCAGTATTTAAAATAATTACAGCTGCTATTGCAGTTGAAGAAAATATCACTACTACAGACAAAGAAAATGACTTTGTTTGTACTGGGTATGAAGAAGTAGCAGATAGAAAAATAGCTTGTTGGAAATATTACGACCCACATGGCTACCAAACACTTAGAAAAGCATTAATGAACTCTTGTAACCCAGCTTTTATGCAATTAGGAAAAAGAATAGGTACAACTACTTTATACAAATATTATAAAGCATTTGGATTATTTGATAAAACTGGTGTTGCTTTAGCTGGCGAAGAAAACAGTATATTCCATCCTTTAAAAGATGTAGGACCTGTTGAATTAGCAACAATGTCATTTGGTCAACGTTTTAGTATTACTCCTTTACAAATGATAACAGCAATCTCTTGTGTTGCAAACGATGGAGTTCTTGTACAACCTAGAATTGTAAAATCTATTACAAACACAGATACTGGTGCAGTTTCTAATATCGAAACAACAACAGTAAGACAAGTAATCTCTAAAGAAACAGCAACAAAAGTTAAGTCAATGATGGAATCTGTAGTTACAAAAGGTACTGGTAGACATGGTGCCGTTAATGGCTACTCTATTGGTGGTAAAACCGGTACTTCAGAACCTACAGAAAATAATAAAGATGATGGCTACGTTGCATCTTATGTTGCAATATCTCCAATAGAAAATACTCAAGTTGCGCTATTACTTACACTTTATGATCCTTCTAATGGAAATCATCAAGGTGGTCAAGTGGCTGGCCCTGTAGTTTCACAAATGTTGTCAGAAATATTACCTTATCTTGATGTTCCTTCAGATTCTACAACATCTGAATCTGACTCTAGCAATTTAATTACATTACCTGAAATTAGAAATAAAACAGTTTCAGAAGCCGAAAAAGTTTTAAAAGATGCTGGTTTTAGTTCAATAAAAATATCTTGCTCAGGAGATCCAAATTCTACTTTAGTAGCAGATCAAGTTCCAAAACCTGGAATAAAATTACAAAAATCTGCAACAATTATGGTATACTCTAGCAATGACACTACAAAAACATCTGTAGCAGTTCCTGACTTAAAAGATATGAATGCATCTCAAGCAACAGAAACTTTAAAAGCTAAAAATTTAAATATACAAATAAATGGTACTGGAAACGTAATAACACAAGATTATTCAAAGGACACTTTAGTTGAAGAAGGCACTGTTATTACTGTTACTTTAAAAAACACCTTAGTTGATGCTCATTAAACTCTATATAGTATATATGGCAGGATTTTATATCCTGTCTATTTTTTTAAAATTCTATATTACACCTTCCAATTTCTTTATTTAAAATAATTCCAACTAAAAGCAAATCTGTACTATTAATATTAAAAAATTTTTTCAAAAAAGTAAATTTATTAAAGTTTAATTCTGTATTATTAAAATATTTTAGTATATCAACAAAATGTATTTCTGCCCCATATTCTAGTATATGTTCTCGATTTTCTTGCACTTCTAATAAAACACTACTTTTATATCTTTCCTTTCCGATATCTGTAATAGTAACTTTGCTTACCAATGGCATTTTTTTATTTTTTTTCTTTTTCTTTTTTAATTCCTTTTCATATATTAAAGACCAATAGCAAAATATATTTTCCTTAACTTTATTTCTATTAACAATTTTTAAATGAATATCAGTCTTAATATTATTTAACAATAAAACATTTACTTTTATTAGTGAAAATTCATATTCTGAAATATCTTCAAACTTCTCAATAGTAATTTCTTTAAATCCTTTTATTTCTAGATTCAAAATATTACTTAATAACTCCATAAATATTTTTTTATTTAGATTTAGTATTTTAATAAATTCATTAGGATTTTTGCTGGATATTCTTAACACTATTCCTCCTTTCTTTCATATCATTAAATAGTCATTCTATCTTTTCATCCCTCCAATAATTATTTAATAATTTGTCCAGCTTTTTTATTTTCGCTGATTTCTTTATTATTTCTTTTATTTTTTTCTCATCTTTTTCATTTAAATATAACATCCATAATTGCTTGTTATTTAACTTTTCTTTCGATAGAATCTTAAATTTGGGCAACTCTAATATATGTAATTCTATTACATTTTTTAAATTAATCTTATTATTATTTATTATTAATCTTTTATGATAACTTTTAGAGTTAAAATATTTAAAATCTAAAATATTTATTGTTATAGTTCTCGCAATTTTTTTGTTTTCTTTATGTTCTAATTGATTAGCATGTATTTGTGCATAATATAATAGAAGTTTGTTTTTTACATACATTCCATCTATAAATTGAATTCCTACATTAAATTCTAAATTTGAACATGTTTTTATTCTTACATCTGCTATTCCAAAATTTTCTTCAGCAGGTAAAAATTTAGCTTTACTTTTTAAATATGGGTTTAATCTGATATTAACGATTTTTAAATTTAAAATTGACTCTATAAAATCTTTTATGATATCTAAATTATTATTTGAATTTAAAACTTTTCTTAAGACATAATTACTTTTTGATATAAACTTTTGATTCATTATAAACATTTAGTGCACTAATTGTTGTAAATACCTCCTTCCTATTTTACTTTTAGGGGTGGATTGATTTTTGATAAAAATTATTGATTTAAAAAATTTTGAATTATAATTCTAATTAGATTATATTAACAATATTTACAGTTGTCAATAATTTTTATTTAAATTCTATTATATTTCGCCGCAAAATTCGACATTAAAAAGTAGAAAATTGTCATTTCTTTTATAACAACTTTCTACTTTTTTAACTTATTTTGAAACTACGTAATATCCTACGCCTCTTTTAGTTATTAAAATTTGTGGTGCTGAAGTATCTTTTTCGATCTTCTCTCTAATTCTTCTTACTGTTACATCTACTGTTCTTATATCTCCATAATATTCATAGCCCCAAACCTTCTCTAACAGTACTTCTCTAGTTACCACTTGTCCTGGTTGTATTGCCAAAAATTTTAATACTTCAAACTCTCTTAGTGTTAAATCTATAACTTTTCCCCTAACTTTTACTTCAAATTTATCTAAATCTAATTCTAATTCGCCTACAACAATTTTATTTTCTTTTTTCTTATCTTCTGTAAATCTATCCATTGGTTTTGCGTTTATTATTACATCTGCTTTTCTTAAATTAGCCTTTACTCTTGCCATTAATTCTCTAACACTAAATGGTTTTGTAATATAATCATCAGCACCTAATTCTAGTCCTAGTATTTTATCTATTTCTCCATCTTTTGCTGTAAGCATTAGTATTGGAACATTTAAAGAATTTTTTATTCTTTTACATACTGATAATCCATCTAATTTTGGAAGCATTATATCTAATAAAATTAGGTCTGGTCTTTCTTCTAATGCCATATTTATAGCTGTAATACCATCGTTCGCTTCTATTGTGGCATATCCTTCTTTTTTTAAGTTATAAACTAATATATCTATTATATGTTGTTCATCGTCAACAATTAATATTTTCTTTTTATCTTTTTCAAATTCTTCTTCCACAAAAACTCCGCCTTTCTACTATTAGCTTTATTTTATACTATACTTATATCACAATTATTCCTAATATACAAGGCTTTTTTACAAAATTTACTTTTTAAAATAACTACATAATAACTTTAACTGTGTATATATTTCTTCCTCCATCGAGTTTTATGGCATTTTCAACTTCTCTATCATTTAATAACACTTTTGTTACACCAGTACTTTTTCCATTTGGATTTTCAACTTTTATATTATATATACTGTCTTTCCATCTATATTTTATTAAATATTCTTTCCAATCACTCGGAATACATGGTTCTATTTTTAAAATTCCTTTTTCCACTTTTAATCCTAATATATATTCAATTCCTGTTTTATAATACCAACTAGATGAACCTGTATACCATGTCCATCCTCCTCTTCCTGTTAAATTACCATCCCCATATATATCTGCAGGTATTATAAATGGTTCAACCTTATATTTATTGGCTGTTTCTCTTGTTTTACTGTGTTCTATTGGATTTATCATTTTATATAATTCAAATGCTTTATTCCCAAATCCTAATAATGCTTCTGCAATAATTACCCATGTAGCAGCATGAGTGTGATTTCGTTGTGACCATTTTTTGTCTCATATAAAATGTCACAAAATCATAGCTATATAGCCTTTTTTTCATATTCTTTTTTAGCTACACTAAAACTATTATTTAATTCTTGTAGTGGTTTAAAATTAAAATAAATATCCACTTGCTTGTCACTATGAATTTCAATTTTTTCTATAAATTCTCGTATTATTTCCTTATTAGGATTTTTCATTCTTAAAAATTTATCTATCAAATCTTCAAGCCTTTCCTCGTTTTTAGGCTTGCTATTTCCTTCAAGTTCTTGCTCTAATTCTTTTATAGAACTTTCATTTTGTTTTACAATTTCTTTAATACGTTCAGCATTTTTCATATATTCTTCCAATGAGATAACTCCAGATAACCTATCTTCATACATTAATTCAAGCTTTCTAGTTTCTTTATCATTTTGTTCTTTTATACTTTCAATTCTTGAACTGATGTCAATTATCTTTTCTTCGTTTGATTTAGCTTTTTGAGCAATTTCTTCTAGCTTTTTCATATTGGTATATTTTTTGCAAACATCCCTTAATACCTCTAACATCTGTGATTCGAAGACCTGATAATTAAAATTATGTGGTGAACACACCGAAAACTTTCCAAACCTTCCATATCTTTGACATCTACCATAAATATTTCCGTTTTTATCTGGACTTCTTATCCCAATATATCCTCCGCAATCATAGCATCTAAGTAATCCTTTGAAAATGTAGTCATTTGTTATAACTCTTGATCCTTTTGTAGCGTCTATTATTTTTCTAGCCCTTTCAAAATCTTCTTTGCTAATTATTGCCTCATGCATATTTTCAACCTTTACCCAGTCTTCTTCAGGCAAGTCTATAAACTTTT
Organism: uncultured Clostridia bacterium; assembly: GCA_934167435.1. GTDB lineage: Bacteria > Bacillota > Clostridia > TANB77 > CAG-508 > CAG-269. Next base: position 26,971 of record CAKPKZ010000003.1, read on the forward strand.
TAGATTTAAAGCTAACCTTTTTTCTCTTACCTTGAATTACAGTTCCAGTATATACTTCATTTGATAAAATAAACCTAACCGTTGACTGTTGCCATAATCCATAAGTAAGTGACCTTACTCCCCTTTTTCGTTTATTGTAATCAGATGGAATTGGAATTTTCTTTTTACTTAAGAAATCAGCAATTTGCATTGTTCCCATACCTTCTAAATATTTTTCATATATCAGTTTTACAACATTTGCTGCCTCATCATCTACAATTAAATGGTATTTGTTTTCTGAATCTTTTTTATAACCATAAGGTGGTGTTCCTAAATATTCGCCTAAATTTCTTTTAGCTTGAAGAACACTATTTATTTTTCTTGATGTATCTTTTGCATACATCTCGTTTAATATTGATTTAAATGGTGCTATATCATTGTTTGAGTTATCATAAGCTGTATCAATATTGTCTAAAATTGCAACAAATCTTACATTATGTTCTGGAAAATAATTTTCAATATATAATCCAGATTGTACATAATTTCTACCAAGTCTTGATAAATCTTTGGTTATAATCATATTTATTTTTCCAGATTCAACATCTAAAATCATTTTATTAAATGCTGGCCTGTCAAAACTTGTTCCAGAAACTCCATCATCAACATATTCAGCTACAAAATTAAGTTTATTTTGTTTAATATATTGCATAAGTAAAGTTCTTTGATTTCCAATACTTTCACTTTCTTGATACTTTTCTTTTTCTTCATCTTCTCTTGAAAGTCTTATATATATGCCTACTTTATAATCAATATTATTCATTATTGTATAGCTCAAATTTTTCCTCCCTTCTAGCTATAAAGAATATGATATAATATTGATACTCTTGCCAAATATTATATCATATTCTTCCTTCAAATACCATTGTTTTAATTGTTATTTTTTTACTTCTTTTAAGCAATAATTGCAAAAAGCTCTTTCCACAATTCTTTCCAAATTTTCTCCTTTTTCATTAAAAAAAATATTTATTTTAAAATCATTCTTTTTCTTGTACTTCTTTTTCGCTTGCATGCTATCAACTCCCTTTAGTACTAATGTTTCCATTTTTTCAAGTTTTATACAAGACTACAACTGGATTAAATCTCCACATAAGAATCTCACCTTTCTACTCATTTATAGAATTACCCCCATTGCGATGTCTGTGGCTAGGTAAAAGTATCATTATTTCGTATTATAGCCTTTTTATTCAATTTTCAATGTGCCATAACCTTTGACATTTCTTAATTTCCGTAATATAATTATGTCAAATTTGTATATGCTTATTATAATGTCTATAGCGAATTAATCACACTATACAACAACAAAAAATTTTTTTAGCGTTTTTTGTTGTTTGATGTAAGGGGGATTTTATATGAAATATAAAATAGCATACGACAGAGAAAAGGACTTAGAATTCTTTCTATATCCTCGAATAACAATAGATGATGGGCATTTTCACACAACTAAAAATCCTGCTTGTATGCCTAAAAAAATGGGAACATTGCTTTTAGATTTTATAAATACAAATTTTGAAAAAATAGAATACTTTACATTTTTTATATATCAGTATTGTTTTTACACTTTCTACACATTAGAGCATCCTGAAGAAAAACATAATTTTTATACAACAAAATTTGAATTTAATTTTGAGGATTACATAAGTGAGTCGCACAAACTATCAAAAGAACACCAAGACATGTTCTTATATGTACAGCACTTATGCTTTTATTATCTTAATCTTCCTTACAACATAGACTATTTAAAAGTAAGTCCTGATGACGATGATGATTATTCAGATATTATAAATGCGGATAGGAGTAATATTGATGTAAACAAAATGACACTCCCACTTGATGATATTACTTTAGATTTCGACTTATTTTCTTTTATATTTACCAAAACACCTCTTTATTCATATAATGTTCCATATGCATTTTGTAGTTATGATATTTTCAGTATTTTATCTTTGGAACTTAGAGAGTTTTTATCACGCAAACAACATATTATTAGGAAATGTCAGAATTGTGGGAAATATTTTATTCCTAATAACTTAAAAGAGACAAAATATTGTAATGAAGAAGATATTATTACAGGAAAAACTTGTAAACAGGTTGGAAGAGATTTGGTTTATAAAAAGTCTTTGCAAGAAGACCCACCTTTAGATTTATATAGAAAAAGATATATGTCCCTTGCTAGTTCTGTTTCTCATTATGGTACTGATAAAGCTGTGGAAAGATTTGAAAGATATAAAGTTGAAGGTGCTATAATGAAGAAAAAATACTTGAATAAAGAAATTACTGCTAAGGAATTTGAGCAATGGATAAATGATAGCAAAAAATAATTGTCAAATAAATTTTAAAGACGCACCTTGCTGGAAGGTACGTCCTCAATTTGTTACTTCTTGTACACGATTGCACCTTTCAGTGCAGTCTTGGCTTCTGCTATCGCGGTGTCCACTTTTGTGGAAGCTTCAACTAATGCGTTTGCATAGCCGATTTCAGCAGCTCTTTTTTCAAAAGCCTCACGACGAGCATTTTCCTCATCTCTCTGCTTTTTCAGTTCAAGCTCATGAGCTTCAGACTGAATTCTTGCATAAGTCGGCATCTGAGATTTGAGCTCTGCTGATGTTCTTACGATGCTTTCCTGATAGCCTTTCTGTAAATAATACGGTAACATATTTTTTCCTTTCTGCCTTTAATAAAAGGACTTGACTAAGTTGCAGACGGCGGACGATGTAGAAAGATTTCTGAATGAGAGAAAACTCTACTACAGTTATATTGTACCAAATTTCTGTCGAAAAGTCAAATTATGTAAATTGTATGCGTTTTCTTATAGAACTTTATTCTTATATTATTAATCAATTTGTACTAACACTTGATGATGTACAGCTCCATTACCTTTCTTTATATATTTAATGTCTTCTCCTCCACCTAAAACTAATACAGGTGTAAAGAAAAATATTTCTTTATAATCAAGTTTCCCTAATTCTTTTATAGCTTGTTTGTATAAATCAGCTCTTAACACATTTTTTATAACATCTTCATCTAAAATATATTCTTCAAAAAATTCTTGATAAGAATATCCACAAACTTCGATTTTTCTATAATGTATATTTAATAAAGACACATCATTTTCATTATCTTCCAATTTTCTGTAATAGAATATATCTCCAAAAGCAGTTACTATTATTGGTATTTTATTAAAATCTTTTTGACCTAACCAAGTATATAAACTATTCATATATTCTCTAGGATCTACTACTTTAAGTAAGCCATCTCCATATTCTCCAAATCCGTATTCTTCCCATAATTCTATTATTTCTTTTGGTAACATTTGTTTACCAAAGTTTAAGATTTCCTCATCTGGCTTTTGTAAATTTTCTCCTGGTTTAAATTTTTCTATAAATTTGCTAATGCAATTATTCATAAAATATTCCTCCTATTACTTTTTATAATTAGTCAATACTACTTTATCTGTAACTTTATTTACTAATTAATTCTTCTATATCACCAGCACTTAATATAACAATAAAATGGTTACCATCATATTTTTCTCTTTTTTCAAAATCAATTTTTTTCAAAAATTCTTTATATTCAATCTCAACCAATTTACCTTCGCTATTTTCTACTGTTGCATAAAACTTATCTATTTTAGTTGTATCGTATCTATTAGCCGCAAAATAAAATTCACTTGTTGGATTTTGTGGCAATACTGTATCACAGTCTGTTGCTACTGAAATATATCCGTTAATACATTGTTTTTCATCTTTATTTACTTGATACAGTTTAAATACTGCATAAAATAAATCCCTTTGTTGAATCTCATTCATAAAACTTTCATAATTCTTCATTACAGTTGTAATAT
>CAKPKZ010000004.1 GCA_934167435.1 uncultured Clostridia bacterium
TCCTACATATGCATAAGCTAATGATTTCATAACTGCTTGGTTTGCATTTCTAAATCTATAGTGTTTTGCACCATAATATCCTTTTGCTTGTTTTAATATTTTTTTATGTCTTGCTCTTGTTGTTCTTGCTGTTTTTACTCTTGCCATTTAATTTCACCTTCCTTATTTCTATTTTCTTCATTTTAGTTACCATATGGTAATAATTTCTTTATTGTATTTTCGCATGTTTTTGATGCATATGCATTTTGCATCTTTCCTGATTTTTTTTGTCTTTTTGTTTTGTTTGCTAATAAATGTCTTCTGTTTGATTTTGTTCTTTTTACTTTTCCTGTTGCTGTTAATGAATATCTTTTCTTAGCAGCTTTATTTGTTTTTAATTTTGGCATAATTTTTTCTCCTTTCGTTTTTTGTTATATATTTAATGCAGATTATTTTTCTGCTTTTTTAGCTAGTATTGTAAACATATTTCTGCCTTCAAGTTTTGGTTGTTTTTCAACTACACAAACTTCTTCTAATGCTTCTATGAATTTTTTTAGTACAGCTTCTCCTGCTTTTACATTGTTTACTTCTCTTCCCCTAAATCTAACAGTAATTTTTACTTTGTTTCCGTCTTCTATAAATTTTTTTGCATTTTTAGATTTAAAACCAAAGTCGTGTTCTTCAATGTTTGGAGTTACTCTTATTTCTTTAAGTTCTAAAGTTTTTTGTTTTTTCTTTGATTCCTTTTCTTTTTTTGCTTGTTCAAATTTGTACTTTCCATAGTTCATTATTTTGCAAACTGGTGGATTTCCATTTGGTGCAACTAATACTAAGTCTAAATTTTTGTCAATTGCTTTGTCTAAAGCCTCGTTAAATGGAATTACTCCTAGTTTTTCTCCGTTTTCACCTATTAACTGAACTTCTTTTGCTCTAATTTGTTCATTTATTGGTAATTCTTGTTTTATAAAAAACACCTCCTAAAATTTGTTTTTTATTTATACAATAAAAAAATTGACTTATGTTACAAGCCAATCACCTTTACTAATATATAAATTTTAATATTATATATTTAGATATAACAACCTTTTTCTTAATTGATAAGGTGAGAAGCTTTGCTTCTTCTTGTAACGTTATTATTATATCACTTTTTTTTGTTTTGTCAAGCATTTTACCTTTTTTTATATTATAAGTTTTATAATTACTAAAAGTATTGCTCCTGGTATTCCTAACAAGCCGAACTAAAATACTTGTAAATAAATTTAATCCTATATGAAATCCAAAACTGCTTCCTACTAAATTTATTATATATATTATTAGACCTCCTAATAATGAATTAAATATTAGTTTCAATACTTTTTTTACAGGAACTATAAATATTCTTCCAAATAAAAATATAAAACATATACATGCTAAATATGTAATTAAATTAGTAGTATCCATACAATTTACTCCTCAAATAATAATATTTTTATTATAATTTGTATGTTGTAAATCGGACAAATATTACTATACTGCCTCATCATTTTCAATCCAACTTCTATATTTTATTTCATTTACTCTATCTACCACAATTCCTTTAGCTTTTGCTATTCGCAATAAATAATCTAATTTAGATTGATTTGCCTTAATTTGATAAGTATAATAGTCTATTAATTCATTTTCTGCATATTCAAAATTTATATTAGCATTTTTTAATTCTTCTTTTGTTTTTAATATTGATGTAATAAGTTCTATTTCTTTATCTATTTCGTTTTTTTCCATTATTTTGCTTTCCTTTGTAAATATTTCTTCTTTCATATATCCCCCTCTTATAATTTTTATTTCGAAAAACTTCAAACTTTTTTATATTGTATGTAAATTATTTACATTTTATTCTACTAATATATACTTTTTTTAGTTTTTTTACCTTAAATACTTGTTTTTTTGTTGATTTTATAAGATAATATATATGTATAATTTTATTTTTTGAAAGGACTAATTTTATGAAATTAATAGATAAATTTTTAAATAAATTAAATACTAGTAGAAATACTTTTGTAACATATATACTAACACTTATAACAGTTTATATAGCAGTTGACAGATTAGTTGAAATTTTACTTATGATTTTTACCGGAGTTGCTTACTCTTATTGGGGACCTATAGCATATACCTTTGCACTTGCTTGTCCTTTATTTGCATATTTATTTTCTGGTCCTTCAGAATTTGCATCTTCTAAAAGTCAAAAAGTAGCTATGTTTTATGTTTCAGCTATAGCTCTTTATATAATAACAATTTCTATGTTTACACAATGGCTAAATATGGCTGGATGGTTTTTATTACTTTCTTGCCCTAACTATACAGAAATAATTACAGATTTTTCAGATTTAGTGCAACCTGCATTTACTTGTATTTCATTATATCTTCCATTATTAACTGTCTTCCCTTTATTTAATGCTTTATATTTTGGAGTTAATGATAGCAAAGAGAAAGTACGTTCTATTTGGGATTATGGTGGTATAAACTTATCAGACACAAAAAAAGGTACTGGTCCTTATACATGCGAAATGTATGTATGCAAAAATTTTGAATCTGGTGCTTCTATAAAAATTGCAGAAGTTGCAAGATATCAATCATTATTTGTTTGTGGTGGCTCTGGTACAGGAAAAACAGCAACAGTATTTGAACCTTTAATTGCAAGAGATCTTGACAAGAAATACTTCTTTAGAGAAGTTTCAAAAGAAATGGGATTTACAGCTTTAAAAACTAATATTGCTGTTATAAATAAGCCTTATACTAATGAATATTTAAACAATAATTTTAATTTAAATATGATTTCTCCTGCTTCTGGCAAAGAAACAATATTTAAAACTTATATGAAAAAAATGCTTTTAGATAGTTCAGCTTCTATTTATAAAAATTTAGGTTTAACAATAATGTCTCCAGATTATGACATTATTGAGCATATGACTAACATTTGCAAAAACTTTGGTTTTTCTTATAATATTATAGATCCTTCTAATCCAGAATCTATTGGGGTAAACCCATTTATATATGATGATCCAAATAAAATTGCAACTACAATTTCCTCTGCATTAAAAGAATTATATACAAGTTCTCATAACCACATTTCTGAATATTATAGAGAAGACCTAACAGTTCAAGCAATTGAAAATATTGCAATATTACTTAAAGAAATATATCCAAAAATGCATGAAGGTACACTTCCTAATTTAAATGATATGCTAAAAATGCTAAATAATTTTGATTTAGTTGAAAAAATGTGTGAAATATTAGCACATGAACCAGAACTTGCTGAAAAATATAGTAATCAAATAGTTTATTTTAAAAGAAACTTTTATCATAATGGTTCTTGTAGAGAATTAACAGAGTCAAATATGTCTGCTGCAACTAGCCAATTAGATAACTTATTAAGATTACCTGGTGTTAAATCAATTCTTTGTAACAGATATAATAATATTGATTTTGACAAAGCTCTTGCAAATGGTGATATAACATTCGTTTGTACAAGACGTGGAGATATTGGGGCTACTAGTCATAAAGCTTTTGGTTTATTCTTCTTATTATCTATGCAAAATGCTGTATTAAGAAGACCTGGAACTGAAAGTTCTAGAATTCCTCATTTCTTATATATAGATGAATTCCCAGACTTTATTTGTAAGTCTACAGAAGCAATATTTACAATGTATAGAAAATATAAAGTTGGAACTACTATATCTGCTCAAAACTTAGCTCAATTAGAAAATACTGATTTTAAAGAAAATTATAAACAAACTATTTTGTCAAATTGTGCAAATAAAATATTTACAGGAAATGCTACTATGGAAGAACTTGAATGGTGGTCTCAAGAATTTGGTCAAAGAAGAACTTGGAAAACAGAAAGAAATATGGATATGGCAAAAGGTGAATATGATCCAAAAACAAAAGTTAAATGGGATTTTGAAAAATACTTTGATCCTGGAAAGCTTCAAACTTTAAAGAAGAATTCCTTTGCAGTAAAATGTATAGATAATAGTGGAAAAGCTGCAATTGGTGAAGGAAAATTTAGTTATTTAGCTTCGAAATACAAAGAAAAACAAAATATTAAAAAATACGACTTTGAAAAGTTTATGTCTTCTAGCGATAGTTCTGATGATTCTGAAGACTTTACATCTAAAAAATTTGACTTTAAACACATGGATTTTACAGATAGCAGAAATGAGATTGATCCTGTTCAAACAGATACAACTGATTCAAAATATTTATTTGATAACGAAGATGCTATTATAGTAAATCTAAAAAAAGGAAATCCAAATAATTAATGCCGCATAGGGAATTTTCCCTAATGCGACATTTTTTTATATAGAAACTTTTAATAGTTCCAAAACTATTCCTACTAAAACTCCTATTGCATATAATAAAAACGTTATCTTTATATTATTTTTTATTCCTTTATTAGTTTTAAATAATACTATTAATCCTACTCCTGCCCCAACTAATAGTCCAGTCATCATTGTGGCCAAATTTATTACATTTGATAAATACATTTTTGTTATTATAACAGAAGATGCACAGTTTGGAATTAATCCTATTATTCCGGCAATAACTGGTCCCAATATAGGTTTTGTTGAAATAAAGCTAGATACTGTTTCTTCTCCTATAAAATATATTAAAACATTTATTACTAATGTTATTAATAATATAAATACAAAAATATTAATTGTATGTTTTATAGATGATTTTAATATTCCTTTTTCGCAATGGCAATGTTCCTTTTCACATAAGTCAACAATGTTCTCTTCTTCTTTAATATTTTTCTTTCTAAATACAATGTCTATTAATCCCCCAGCAATAATGCCTATTACTATTTTTATTCCTATTATTGCTAATATGGTAGTTATTGGTACAGCTTCTGATATTAATATTGGTAACATTTCATCTGATGTTGATAGATATACAGCTATTAATGTTCCTAGTGTTATAACTCTTGCTGAATAAAAATTTGTAGCTGCAACAGAAAATCCACATTGTGGAAAAGCACCTAGTATGCTTCCATATATTGGTCCAAATTTCCCTGATTTTTTTATAGTTTGTTTAACTTTATCACTTGTTCTATGTTCAATGTATTCCATTATTAGATATGTAATAAATAAGAATGGTAATAATTTTATGCTATCTACTAATGCGTCCTCAATTACTTCTAACATTTTTTGTTTCTCCTTTATATATAATATAAAAATAATAATAACATATTTTTGCAATTTGAGCAATATGTTAATCTAATTTTGCTTTTTATAGAATAGCTTGTCCTTAAATATATAAATATTAGAAGAAATCGCACTTAGCGATTTCTTCTATAGCACCCTGCAAAACTTCCACTTCTACCATTAGAATTTGGTATTATGTTTGCACTTGCTGTTATATTATTTCCTAAATTGTTATTATTAGAATTACAACCACAACTACATCCGCTACTGTTATTATTATTTAAATTGCCATTTGTACTTATAGTTAACAAATCATTGCTATATCCATTAATGTCATTACTACTAATAGTAAGCAAGTCTCCATTATTCATATTGTTAGAAAAATTACTATTCACAGCTAAAGTGTTTGATCCATTGCAACTACTGCAGCCCCTACAATTACTATGTTCTCTTTCTGAAAATCTACAAATTATCATGGTTAAATATGCAACTATAAATGAAAGTATAGTATATGCTATTGCTAATACCAAGAAATTAATGTTATTAATTATAAATGTAGTTAGTACTAAAGCTGCAAATATAACACTAGCAACCAAAATTGGGCATTTTAGTATTTTTTGTAATACCACAGAAAATATTATAACAGCTAATGGTATAGCAAAAAATATAAGTAAATTATTCATAAGACTCTTTCCTTTCTTTTTTTACTATATCTTATGCCCATTTATTAATTTTGGTTATAAAATTTATAACATTAATTATACTCAACATTTACTAAAAATAACCCTTGTGGTGGTAATGTTTTACCTGCTCTTGATCTATCTTTAGAATTAATTATATCGGTAATTTCTTCTGGCTTAATTTTTCCAAGTCCTACATCAACTAATGTTCCAGCAATAATTCTTACCATATTATATAAAAAACCATTTCCTGTAAGTTCTATATATATTCTATCATCTTGCATTTTTATTACTTTGGCTTTATAAATAGTTCTAACACTACTTTTACTACTTGTTCCACTAGCTCTAAATGCTTTAAAATCATGTTCTCCTTCAAAAAACTTAGCAGCTTTTATCATATCTTCTACATTTAGTTTAGGAGCAATACAAGTTTCTAAGTTCCTATAAATTGCTGTTCCATATTTAGAATTATTAATAACGTACCTATATGTTTTTCTTTTACAGGCTAATCTACTATGAAATCTTTCCTCAACCTCTTTAGCATCTTTTATTATTATAGATTTTTTTAAATTAGCATTTAATGCCAATGGCCATTTTTCTATTGGCAAATTTGAATTTGTTTTAAAATTAGCCACTTGACCTAAAGCGTGCACACCAGCATCGGTACGCCCTGATGCATTTAAATCTACTTTTTCGCCTGTTATTCTTTCAATTGCATTTTCTATAGTTCCCTGAATATTTAATTTATTAGGTTGTTTTTGCCATCCATTAAAGTCTTTTCCATCATATTCTATTGTTAGTTTTATGTTTCTCATACTTCCTCCATATTCTTTTAAATTATTAAGACGTGCTGTTAATATAAAGCACGCCTTTTTAATAAAGTTATTTATTTTTTAATTATTTAGTGTTTTCATCTTTTTTTGGTGATATTTTCTCTTTAATTTTAAATATTCCACTATTCTTTTTTTCTGTAACAAATCTTTTAGTTACAACATTACTAATTAATATTTTTTTCAAAACATCTTCTCTAACATCTGCAATTAATGTGCCATCTTTAGCAACAGAAATTTTTCCTGTTTCTTCAGAAACAACAACAACTATACTATCTGATTCTTTTGAAATTCCAATTGCGGCTCTATGTCTTGTACCTAGTTCTTGAGCAATGTCTTTGTCATCTGCAAGTGGTAATACGCATGCTGCAGCCGCAATTTTGTTATTACTTATAATAACTGCTCCATCGTGTAAAGGTGTTTTAGGTACAAATATATTAACTAATAATTGAGGTGATACTTCTGAATCCATAGGCACACCTGTATTTATAATATCTTTTATTTCTATATCTCTTTCTATAACAATTAATGCACCTGTTTTTGTTTTTGAAAGTTCCGATGCTGCAATAACAATTTTATATATATCTTCTTTTGTTTTTGTTGCAATATCGCTGTCAAATCCAAAAAAACGTGTAAATTTGTTAGTTCCTAATTGTTCAAGTGCTCTTCTAAGTTCTGGTTGAAATATTACAATTATTGCAATAACTCCCCAGTTCATTATTCCTGTTAAAATTGAATTTAATATTTTTAAATTTAACAGTGCACTTGCCCATGTTATAACTAATAATAATGCTATACCTTTTATTAATTGCCAAGCTCGTGAGCCTTTTACAATTCTAATAAAACTATATAGCAAAAATATTACTATTGCTATATCAAAAACAAATGTTATCATTTTGAATGGGCTTTCTTGTAAAGAATGAAAATATGCTAATATATTTTCATTATAAAAATTTTGAAAATTTATTCCTAAATTATTCATATATTACTCCTCTTATTATACATTCATTAGTGCGTATATAAATGAAGCGCTTGTTCCTACAAGCATTAATAGTGCTAAAAATCCTGCCATTAATTTTACAAATATTTCGCCTTTTTCTCTACTTTTTTTATGTATTTTTTTCTCGTTTAAATCTTTTTCTTTTTTCATGAGTAAATCTTCCTTTCTTTTTATTCTGCTACTATTATATCACATAATAAGTTTTTTTCAATGTTTTTTTGACAAATCCATTATTTACTATTTTTTCTTTACATCTAATATTATTGGTATTGTTTTTGGTTTTTTAGTATTTATTTTTATTATTGATAATATTTCCTTTTTTGCATATTCTAATTTTTCTTTTGAATTAGAGTGTATATATGCTAAAATGTCGTTTTTATTAACTTGATCCCCTACTTTTTTGTTTAATATAATTCCTACTTCTGGCTCTATTACATCTTCTTTTTTTACTCTACCAGCTCCTAAATAACAAGCAAGTTTTCCTATGCTTTGAGCATTAATTGAATTTATATATCCTAAGTCTTTTGTTCTAACTTCTTCTATATATTTAGCTTTTTTAAACTTATTTATATCGTTTATATAAGAAATATCTCCTCCTTGGTTTTGCACAAGTTCTAGAAATTTACTATATGCTTTACCATTTTGTATATTCTCTAACATCTTTTGTTTATTTTCTTCTATGTTCTCTCCTAAATTTGCAAGTTTTATCATATATGCCCCCAATTCTAGTACAACCTCTTTTACATCTTGTGGCATATCTCCTTTTAAGAATTTTACCGCTTCTATTACTTCTAATGTATTTCCTACAGCATATCCTAAAGGCTCGTCCATATTTGTTAAAATACAAACTGTTTCTCTATTTGCTAAATTTCCTATTTGTATCATCTCTTCTGATAATTTTTTTGCGTCTTCTAGTGTTTTCATAAATGCCCCTGACCCCACAGTTACATCTAATACTATTTTCTCTGCCCCACTTGCAATTTTTTTACTCATTATACTTGATGCAATTAATGGTATACTTTCAACACATGAAATACAATCACGCAATGCATACATTTTTTTATCTGCTGGAGCTAAATTCATTGTTTGAGTAATCATACTTATTCCTATATTTTTTACATTTTGTATAAATTCATTTATACAAATATTAGTTTTATATCCAGGAATTGCTTCTAATTTATCTGCTGTTCCACCTGTAAATCCCAAACCTCTTCCTGACATTTTTGCTACTGGAACTCCTATAGAGGCTACTAATGGTAATAAAATTAGTGATACCTTATCCCCCACTCCTCCTGTTGAGTGTTTATCAACAATTATTTTATTTAATGTGGATAAGTCTAGTATTTCTCCAGAATTTGCCATTGCAAAACTTAAATTTGTTGTTTCTTCTTTACTCATTCCATTTAAAAATATTGCCATTAATAAAGAAGCTGCTTGATAATCTGCAACTTCACCATTTGTATAACCTTTAACAAAATATTCTATTTCTTCTTTTGTTAAACTTTTTTTGTTTCTTTTCTTTTCTATTATTTCTAATATATTCATTTTAGTCTCCTATATAAATTTTTTTGTAAAACTTCTTCTATGTATTGGACATAATCCATATTCTTTTATAGCTTCAATATGCTTAGCTGTTCCATATCCTTTATGTGCTGCAAATCCATATTGTGGATATACTTTGTCCCACTCTCTCATTATTCTATCCCTTGTTACTTTTGCAAGTATTGATGCTGCTGCAATTGAATAACATTTAGCATCTCCTTTTATTATTGATTGGTATGGTATTCCTTGAGTATCTATTTTATTTAAAGCATCAACTATTATTAAGTCTGGCTTAATGTCTAATTCTTTTACACATGTTGTTAATCCTTTTTTAGTTGCATTTAAAATATTTATATTATCAATTTCATCTTGCCCAATAATTGCAACACTGTAACTTATTGCCTCTTCTATAATTAAGTCATATAATTTTTCTCTTTTCTTTTCAGACACTTTTTTAGAGTCATTTACTCCTTCTATCATAGAATCTTCTGGCATTATTACACTTGCTACTACTACTGGTCCTGCAAGTGGTCCTCTTCCTGCCTCATCTATTCCTGCTATATAATTTATTCCTTTTTGGTGTAAATCTTTTTCTATTTTTTTTAAATTTGTTAATCTTTCTATTTCTTTTTCTTTCATCTTTTTCCCTTATTTCTTTTTATTGTAATTTTTGTAAATCTGATAATGAGTAATATGTTTTACCATCTTTTGTAAATCCTTTTGTATTGTAAACTTCTACCGTTACGTCTGTAAGATTATATTTTACTAAATAATATCCTTCTTTTTCATTGCTATCTACTCCATTTATTCCCATATCTTTTAGGGTATCTGTTGTTAATTTATATGCATATTCTTTTTTGCTGCTATCTATCTGTATCTGCCCACTATTTGTTATTTCAGTTCCTTTTAATGACGCTTTTGCGTTATTTATTTTTTCCTCTGATACATTTTCTTCTGTTCCTAATTTAAAGCTAGCTTCTTCGCAACACGCCTTTGTCTTTGCTTGTATTAAAAGCATATTTGTTTTTAAACTTTCTAGTTGTGCTTTTTTTATGGTTTCTCCTCCATTATATACTCCGATACCTGCAAGTATTAATAAAACAATTATTGTTATAGTTAAAGCTACTAATGTAACACCATTATTATTTTTTATATTCATAGTTAACTCCCTTTACTTTTTTTACTATTATATAATTTGATTTAATTATTTTCAATAAAATTTATTTAAATTTGTATAAATTTTCACAAAAAAGTCACAAATATGTTGTATTCTTTGAGTATATTAGGTTATTATAATACTATTAATACAAATTTTAGGAGGTTTTATATATGGAAGAAAATAAAAAAGATAATAATTTTAAAGCTGTTAGCAACCCTAATACATATTCATCTTATAACAGTTCAGAAAAAAGTCATAATAAATCTGGATTTGGAAAAAGTGTAATTTTACCATTTATTAGTGGTGTAGTTGGTTGCGGTGTAGTTCTTGGAACTTGCTTTGGCATTCCAGAAGTAAAATCTAAACTTTTAGGTTCTACTAATTTTTCACACGTAGAAAGTAATACATCTACTTCTAGTCCTTCAGCAGGAACAGTAAGTCAAGTATCATTGTCAAAATATTCAGATACATCTGTATATGCCGCAAATAAAATTTTACCTTCAATTGTTGGAATAAAAGTTGAATATACAGTAAATTCTCCTTTATCATTTTTCAACTCTAAAACCACATCATCTAGTGCTACAGCTTCTGGCTCTGGAATTATAATTAGTGATGATGGTTATATTTTAACTAATAACCATATTGTTGCAACATCATCTTCTGAATCTTATTATGAAGTATCTGATGCAAACAAAGTAACAGTTACATTATATAATGACGAAACAGAATATGAAGCAAAAATAGTTGGAAAAGATGAGCAAACAGATTTAGCTGTTATTAAAATAGAAAAAACTGGACTTTCAAAAGCCGAATTTGCAGATTCTGATTCTATAAAAGTTGGAGAATTTGCAATGGCTGTTGGAAATCCTTTAGGAATGCAAAGCAGTATAACATGTGGAGTTATTAGTGCAGTAAACAGAGAAGTTACTGACTCTGATGGTAAAAAGTTTAAATTAATTCAAACAGATGCTGCTATAAACTCTGGTAATAGTGGTGGGGCTTTAGTTAATAGTGAAGGAAAAGTTATAGGAATTAATACATTAAAATTATCTGGAACTGGAATTGAAGGTATGGGATTTGCAATACCAATAAATTCTACAACAGACATAACTTCTCAATTAATTCAATATAGTAAAGTAAAAAGACCTTATATTGGAATTTCTGGAATTGATTTAGACGAAAAAAATGCAAAAACATATAATTTAGTTGTTGGTGTATATGTAAAATCAGTTGAAGATTTCTCTGCTGCCGAAAAAGCCGGTGTAAAATCTGGTGATGTTATTATTGAAGCAGATGGAACAAAAATAACTAAAATGGACGAACTAAATGAAATTAAAAACAAACATCAAATTGGTGATGAGTTAAAATTAAAAATTAACAGAGATGGAAAAGAAAAAGAATTAACTATTACACTTGGTGAACAACCATAAATAAGAAATAACTTATTTTTCACTTTAAGTTCACAAAAAGGACAAATTTCATTAGTATATTATATACAGATCAGCAAAAGTATAGCTGATTTGAAATTAAAAACATCCCCTTTTATTTTCAAAAAAAGCGAAACAAAACGTTTCGCTTTTTTATTGTTTAATTTATTGTAACTATATCCATTTCGCTAGTTCTTGCATCATTACCATATGCAAATATTACATAAATGCAATTTGAACTTATATAAAATTGATTTATATTTTCTACTAAATACATTTTATTATTTACATCTCTTTTATATAAAACATACCCTAATGAGTTTAAATCATCCGCATTTTTCTTTGCATTAGTTATTTTTTCATTTATTTTATTTTGCATATTTTCTTTGTTTATGTTTCTTAGTTTTAATACATCTATTAATTTAACTTCTTTATTTTGTTTTAAATCATAATTATAAGTTTGTATAATAAGCCTTTGTGCACTTTCTCCTTCTTTTAGATTAGCCTTAATAATTACTGATAAAATATCATTTTTAATATATGCATTATATTCAACATCATAAATTACATTTTGATTTTTGGTTTTTAATATTTCCTCATACTTTTGTACAAATTCTTGTATCTCATTATTGTAACTTTTTATTGTGTCATTATCTATATTTATATATGGTATATTTAATTTTACGTCATAGTTATTAGTTGATGATTTTTCTATTTCTAAATTTGTATATACAATATTTTTATTATTATCTATTAACTTAACTTTATTTAAGTCATATGAATTTTCTAACTTGTTTAAAAATATATTATCAAAATTTTCTTCTAATTGCTTATTTTCTTCAGTTTCTTTGTTTTGGTTTGTTTGCATTTTAGATGTATTATTAAAAAATTTATTTTTAATAATAATGCTTGCTATTATAACACATATAATAATTATTATTATATATATTATCTTTTTGTATTTTTTTATTTTACTAATTATATCTTTATTCATTTTTTACCTCTTTCTTTTGTAATGATTTTATTATAGCATTTGCATTATATTTTTTCAACATTATTTTTTAATCAAAATATATAAATTTATTGACTATTCATGCTTTTTACGATATTATATATAATAATATTTTTAAGAAATGAGGAAACGAAAGTATGTTATGTTCAGAATGTAAAAAAAATCCAGCAATACTTTTTTACGAAAAAATAGATAATGGAAAAAATAAAATGGAAGGATTATGTTACGAATGTGCTAAAAAAAGAGGAATAAACCCTTTAGAAACACTATCTAATCAGCAAGAATTCCTAACAAAAGATAAATTAAATTTAAACGATATGTCTAAACAATTTGAAAATATATTTAAAGACTTAGCAGAAAACATTAATTTAGAAGATATAGAAAATATGGATGGTGCAATAACATTTAACACATCAAATTCTAATGATGACGAAGATAGTGATGAAACTCCAAAATTCGCAGGAGCCGCAATTCCTTTAGGATCATTGTTAGGTAATATGTTTGGTGGAAATAGTTCTTCACAATCAGAATCTAATGATAATTTAGGAAGAAAAAAAGTAAAAGTTGAAAAAAAGAAAAATTCAAAACAAAATAAAAAGAAAAAATATTTAGACACTTATGGAACTAATTTAACTGTTAAGGCTAAAAATAATGAATTAGATCTAGTAATTGGTAGAGATAAAGAAATTCAAAGAATGATTCAAATATTAAATAGACGCTCTAAAAATAATCCTTGTTTAATTGGCGAACCTGGTGTTGGTAAAACAGCAATTGCTCAAGGATTAGCTATTAAAATTGCAAATCAAAATGTACCAGCAAAACTTTTAAATAAAGAAGTTTATTTATTAGACATGACAGCAGTAATTGCAGGAACACAATTTAGAGGTCAATTTGAGTCTAGAATGAAAGGCATTATTGATGAATGTAGAGAATATCAAAATATTATTTTAGTAATTGACGAAATTCATAATATTATTGGGGCCGGAGATGGCGAACATTCTATGAATGCAGCAAATATATTAAAACCTGCTTTATCTAATGGTGAAATCCAATTAATAGGTACTACAACCCTTAAAGAATATAGAAAATACATAGAAAAGGATTCTGCTTTAGAACGTAGATTCCAACAAATTATAGTTGAAGAACCAAATATTGACGATTCTGTAAAAATTCTTGAGGGAATTAAAAAATATTATGAAGAATACCATAAAGTTAAAATTTCAAATGACGTTATTAGGCAAACTGTTATAATGTCAGAAAAATATATTCATGACAGATTTTTACCAGATAAGGCTATAGACATTTTAGATGAAGCTTGCTCAAAAATTAATTTAGAAAACAAAGATTTATTTAAATTAGAAATTTTAAAGCAAGAATTAAAACAAGTTCAAGCTCAAAAAGAAGAAGCAGCTACAGCAGACTCTACTGAAGACTATCAAAAAGCTGCCGATTTAAAAACACGTGAATGCCAATTAGTTGAAGAAATTGATAATATTAATAATAAACTAAAACTTAAAAACCTTACAATACAAGATATTGCTAAAGTTATTGAGGGTTGGACAAAAATTCCTGTAACAAAAATTACAGAAAAGGAAACTCAAAAACTATTAAATTTAGAAACTAATCTTCATAAAAAAATTATAGGTCAAGAAGAAGCTGTAAATGCAGTATCACGTGCTATTAGAAGAAACCGTGCTGGTTTAAAAAGCACAAAACGTCCACCATCATTTATTTTTGTTGGACCTACAGGAGTTGGAAAAACTCAACTTGCAAAATCTCTTGCATATGAATTATTTGGTTCTGAAGATTCAATTATAAGAATTGATATGTCAGAGTACATGGAAGGTCATTCTACAGCAAAACTAATAGGAGCTCCTCCAGGTTATGTTGGATATGACGATGCAGGTCAACTTACAGAAAAAGTTAAAAGAAAACCTTATTCTATAGTTCTTTTAGACGAAATTGAAAAAGCTCATCCAGATGTATTTAATATACTTCTTCAAGTTTTAGATGATGGAAAATTAACCGACTCTCAAGGAAATACTGTTAATTTTTCAAATACAATTATTATTATGACATCTAATGCTGGTTCTAATTTAAATACAAACTCAATAGGTTTTGCAAAACAATCTATTAACAAAGACAAAATATTAGACAGCTTAAAAGATGTTTTTAGACCAGAATTTTTAAATAGAATAGATGAAATTGTCTCTTTTAACTCTTTAACAGAGTCTGAACTATTACAAATAGTAGATTTAATGCTTAATGATACATCTATAGCATTACTAGATAAAAATATGAAAATGTCTGTTTCAGATAGTGCCAAAAAATTTATTTTAGAAAAAGGAACAAATATAAAATTCGGAGCTAGACCTTTAAGAAGAGCTATTCAACGATATATTGAAGATGAAATTTCTGAAATGATATTAAAAAATGAAATTTTAAATGGTCAAAATATTAACATAGATTTAAATACAAAAACAAACGAATTAATTTTTAAAGTTGATTAGAAGTAAAATATGGAGGAATCATGTTTAAACATTTACCAAATATATTAACAATAATTAGATTTTTATTAATACCTTTAATATTATATTTTATATTTACAGGTAATTATCTATTTGCATTTGTGTTTTTTACTGTTTCTGGCATTACCGACATTGCAGATGGTTGTATTGCTAGAAAGTTCAATTTAATTTCAAATTTTGGAAAATTAATGGATCCATTAGCAGATAAGTTAACACAAATAAGTGTTTTAGCAGCTCTTGTAATTGTTAAAATAATACCTGTATGGATTTTAGCTATAGTATTACTTAAAGAATTTATTATGGTTGTTGGAGCCTCTTTCCTTTACGGAAAAGATGTTGTAGTTTACAGTAGATGGTATGGAAAATTAGCAACAGTTTTATTTTATTTAGCAATAGTAGTTTCATTGCTTTTAAGTAAATTTAATTTAACTGGTATATGGTCTAATTTAGATATGTTTTTATATTATATAGCTTTAATTGCAACAGTCTTCGCACTTATAATGTATGTTCTTACTTTATACAATAAAGGTTTTATAAATAAAGATGATTTAAAAAAAGATGTTACAATTGAAAAAAAGGAAAAATGAGTGAAATTTTCACTCTTTTTCCTTTTTATAAATCTATTCAAAATCTTCTATAACCTTATTAAGTTCCCATATTCCTATTACTTTTAATCCATTGTTTATATTATTTTTATCTGTTTGAGTTAAATAATCTGTTGATATATCTGTTTTTTCATATTCAACTTCCTTATTTTCGTTATTTATTTTATATATTACAATTCTTCCTTCTACATCTCTTAAAACAAATTCCTCATTACATCTTCCTTCAAATTGTTTAGATATAACAATTTCATTTGATGAGAATTTTTTTACTTCCCATCCCTCATACTCTTTTTCTAAATCTTGTTTTGTTTTATTTACTAAGTTTGTATTTACGCTTTTCTCTTCAACAATTGTATGTCTGCATTCTTGATAATTTTTTTCTATTTTTATTATTGCACTTGGAGATATTTTTTCTTCTTCAGAATTTGTTGTTAATAATTCTTGATTTTGTTCATAATTATATTCATCTGTACAATCATCTATAATAACTTCCGAAATTTCTGTAATTTTGCTTTCATTTGGTAAATTTTTTACATTACTATTATTATTGTTATTATATATTGTATATCCAAAAAATACAGATAATCCCATTACAATAACTGCTAATGCTAGTATTATTAATTTTCTCATATACTTTCCCTCACAATTCTTTTTCTTTAGTATGTACTTATTTAGAAAATTTATGCAATACATCCAAATTCTTTTTCCCATTTGTTTTTATTATAATTTCTCCCATTTTGTCTGTTCTATAAATTTGTGTATTTATTAATTTTAAATTATTAATTGTAATATTTGAGGGATGCCCAAATTTATTTTCCTCCCCTACGCCAATAAGAGCTATTTTAGGTCTCACAGCATTTAAAAATTCTTGAATAGAGGATGTTTTAGAACCATGATGAGCAACTTTTAAGATTGTGGATTTTAATATATTTAAATTAATATATTTGTTTAATATTTCCTTTTCTGCTATTTCTTCTATGTCTCCTGTAAATAGCATAGAAAATTTATTGTAAACTAATTTACATACCATAGAATTATTATTTATTATGTTCTGATTTACAATATTTTTCGAACATGGCCAAAGTATATTAAAATATAAATTATCTTCAATTATCACTTTTTGTCCTGCTTCTACAACATTTATATTTATGTTTTTTTCTTTAGCAATTTTAATAACATTCTTATAATTTTCACATTCTTCATATTGCTTTCCAATAATTATATTTTTTATATTTATTTCTTCCATAACATACAGTAATCCACCGAACGTGGTCATAATCGAAATGACTTATTAACAAATAATCTACACTTGTATACCCTCTATTTAATATATATGGCAAAATTACCGATTTTCCAATATCAAAATTGGAATTATTTTTTCCACCTCCATCTAATAAAATTGTTTTATTTTTTGGGGTTATAATAAATGTACTGTCTCCTTGACCTACATCTATAAAATAAATTCTTAAATCCTTTGGAATGTTTAAATATATACTTAGAATAGCTATAAATAATAATGTTAGTATTCCTATTTTTTTTAATTTTGGTTTTGTTTTAAATTTTATTAATGCAATTGTGTTTTTTAATCTAATTTTTGTTATTGTACTTTTGCGTGTTTTATATATATAATACCAAATTTGAATACTAAAAATTATAATAAAATACATAATAATTCCAATTATATTAGGTGTTGGTATATATATTTTTGCAAAAGGTAAAACACTAAAATTTGAAATTAATATTAGTACTTTTATTAATAAACTTAATATTAATTCTATAAAACTGGCTAATTTTATATTAATAATTAAAATAATTACATATACAAGTCCTATTATTATAATTGGTCCTATTATTATACTTGTTAAAAGGTTTGTTAAAATAAAGTATAATCCTAAGGTACTGTAATGTATAACTGATACAATAAAAATTAATATTTGAGCTGATATTATAACTGCTAATGATTCTCCAAATTTATTATCTAATACACTTTTTTTATATTTGTTTTTTATAGTTTTTAACAAATTAAATACTGTTTTATTAAATAAAACTATGCTTATTGTTCCCGCATAAGAAAATTGGAAACCTAAATCATAAATTATAAATGGATTATATATTAAAAGTACAAATGCTGAAAATGAAATATTTGTTATTGTATCACTTTTTTTATATAAAATATTAGCTAAAGTTGTTAATATTCCCATTATAGTTGCCCTAACAACTGATGCCGAAAATCCTACAATAAACATATACATTGTTATTGTTAAAATTGTTATATATTTACTTTTTCTGTATCCAACTAGTTTTTTCAGTACTATACTAACTCCCAATATTATATAAGAAATATGCATTCCAGATATTGCTAAAATATGTGACATACTACTTGTTCTAAAATTTTCTATAGTATTTTCATCTATATTTTTTGTTTCTCCTAAAATTATTCCTAAAAAAATATCCTTTGTTTCATCTGACATATTTTTAGAAATCTTGTCTTTTAAAATGTTGTGAATTTTATTTGAATACTTAAATACTACATTTTTATTATTGCTTTTTATTTTCTTTACTTCATTGCATTTTATTGTTCCATATATTTTTTTACCTTTTAAATATTTACTATAATCAAATCCCTTATAATTTCTTTGTGTAGAAGGTTTTTTATACTCTCCTTTTAAGTATACTTTGTCTCCATATTCTATTTCTATATTTTTATTTACATATGCATATAAGTAAATATTTGTTTTTTCTATTTTTATTTTATAAATATTATTGTATTCTTTTTCAATTTTGTTACTTTCTACAATTGCTACAGTATTAATTTTCTCCATATTTTGGTATATATTATCATATTTTTTATTATAATAATTAACAGTTATATTTGAAATTAACGACATTAATATTATTAGAATTAAATTTTTCTTATTTATATATAGTTTAATATATCTAAAGTATCTTTTTAATGATAAGATTTTAAATTTATTTTTTGATCTAAAAATGTTTTTTGTAAAGTAATATATTGCAATTATAGCAAACCAAAAAAGGGATATACTTTTATTGTTGTATATCCCCCATATTATACCTATTATATAACCTATAATTGCAACTAAAATTGGTCTTTTCATGTACCTCCTTAATTGCTATTAATTAAATATTCTTCTTGCTCCAACATAATTTGTTTTATAGTAACCACTTAATAATGTATCTGTTGTTACTCCTCTTGATGCATTTGCTGCATGTATAAATGTACCTCCACTAATGTATATACCTACGTGATTTATTCCTGATTTTCCAAACATAACTAAATCGCCTGCTTGTAAATTGGTTACAGCTGTTCCATTACTATATTGTGCTGCTGCAGTTCTGTTTATTGAAACTCCGAAATGTTTATATACATATTGTGTAAATCCTGAACAGTCAAACCCACTAGTTGTTGTTCCTCCATATACATATTTATATCCTAAATATTGCTTTGCATATGCTACTACCTCTGCCCCTTTATTTGTTGTAGCGGCCTGCTCATTATTTTTTGATATATTAGTATTGTTGTTTTTAGCTTCTTCTGTTTTTTCATTTTCTGCTGGTTGTCTTACAGTTTCTGCTCCTCTTGATGTTTCTTGTTTTCTATCTGATAATAATTGTGTAGAAACATAACCTTGTTCTCCATTTACTTCTACTTTGCTCCAACCATTTGATTCTTCTATTATTTTTACTTCTGTATTTTGAGTTAAACTCTTTATTACATCACTACTTGTATTTGGTTTTTGTCTTAAATTAATTGCTGATGGACTTACATATTTTGTTTTGTTAACAGTATTATTTTCTTCTAGATTTTCTTGTTTTTCTTCGGTTTTTTCTTCTTTTTGCTCATTGTTTTGTTTTTCTTCTACTGCTTTATCTTCTTCTTTGTTTTGTGATGAGCTATTGTCATTTTCTCCTACATATTCTATTTTGTCTAATATTATCCAGCCTTGTTTATTATCATATTCTATGTATGCCCAATTGTTTTTTATATCTGTTACATTTACCTTTTGTTCTGCTTTTGCAGTGTCTATAGTACTTGCTTGTATTAGTGGTATTATTCTTATTGATGTTTCCTGTTTTACTTTGTAAGTTCCTATTTTATTTTCTGTAATATTATTTTCTTGTGCTGGTTTTTGTTCTTCACTAGTTTGGTTTTCTGGCTCTGCAACAGTTTGTGTAGTTTCTTGTGTTGGTTCTTTAACTGTATTTTCTTCGTTATTTGACTCTGTTTGTGTATCTTCTTTAACATCTAATAAATCTTGTCTTAAATATCCTTCTATTGATTTATATTTTACTTTATACCATTGGCCATCTTTTTCTAATATTTCTACTTTATCGCTTTGTGAGGCTTGCTCTAAAATTTTTGAATCTGATGTTGGTTTTTGTCTTAAGTTTGCTGTTTCAACTTTTATTGTAGCTGTATTGGCAGCTAATGCTTGCATATTAATACTTGCTAAAACTGCTGTTGAAATTACTGTTACTTTTAGAATATTTTTAATATTCTTTATATTTTTCATATTCTTACTCCCTTATATACACTTTTCAACCATTGGTAATAGTTGTTTTTTTCTAGAAACAACCCCTTCTAATAAAGCTGTATTATTTTCTAATTTACAACTTTTTTCTATAATATCTACTCTATTTCCTAAAGCTATTATTTCAGAGTTACTATTTAATATATCTGTTATTGCTAATACAAATAGATTTAATCCTTTTTTATTTATTTCATTGTTAATTGCTTCTTCTAGTTTACTTTGTCTTTTTAATACATCTTCTATACTTACTGTATTTATTTGTGCAATTACATATTTAACTCCATTTTTTTCTAAACTCTTAGCATCTAAGTTTATTAGTTCTTCTTCTGAATATTCGTCTAAATCTGTTCCTGCTTTTAACATTTCTAGTCCATATTCTTCTACATTTATATTAGCAATTTCAGCTAATTTTTTTGCAGCTTCTATATCATATTTAGTGCATGTTGGTGATTTAAATAATAGTGTGTCTGAAATAATTGCACTTAACATTAATATTGCTTCTTTTCTTTCTATCTCTATATTTTTTTGTACAAACTCATTATATAAAATTGTTGATGTACATCCATAAGGTTTTGCTGTATAGTATAGAGGTTCTACTGTTTGAAAATTTGCAATTCTATGATGATCTATTACTTCTACGATTTTTGCTTTTTCTATTCCTTCAGCACTTTGAGAAAATTCGTTATGATCTATTAATATTACCTTTTCTCCTTCTTCTACTTTTTCTATTAATTCTGGTGCTTCAATTTTTAAGTAGTTTAATGCATATTCAGTTTCTTTGTTTATATTTCCTAACCTTACTGCTTTAACATTTTGTTTTCCTTCTTTTTTGTCTAATATTTCTTTTACTATGCTTGAGCATATTGTATCTGTATCTGGATTTTTATGTCCAAAAATTAATATTTTTTCTTCCATTTTTATTTCTCCTTTTTATAAATTTTAATATTATTCTTTATTATCGCTTTTATTTAATATTTCTTGTAATTCTTCTTTTGAAAATTTGTATTTTTTATTGCAAAAGTGACAAACTAATTCTGCTTTTTCATCTTGCTCTATTATTTCTTCTAAGTCCTTTTTACCTATTGCAATTAGCGCATTTGCCATATTTTCTTTTGAACAGTCACATAAATATTTTGGTACAACATTGTCTTGTATAACTTTTACATTTTTGTCTCCTGTAATTTTTATTGCAATATCTTTTAGTGTTAATTTTTCATCTAGCATTTTTGAAATTGCTCCAGCTGCAAATATTGATTGTTCTAATTTTAGTATTTCTTCCTCTGTGGCATCTGGCATTGGAGTTATTAAATAACCTCCACTTTCTTTTACTCCATCTTTGTTAACTAAAACTCCTAGTGCTACTGCTGATGGTTTTTGTTCTGATGTTTGAAAGTATTTAGCAAAATCTTCTGCAATCTCTCCTGAAGATAGTGGACATATACCAACATATGGTTCTTTTAATCCTATGTCTTTTATTATATTTATATATCCATTATTACCTACAGCTCCACCAACGTCTAATTTTCCAAATTCGTTTAATGGTATATCTACATATGGGTTTGAAACATACCCTTTAACTTGTGAATTATTATTAGCGGTTACTAACATTGTACCTATTGGTCCGTTTCCATTAATTTTTATAGTTAATTTGTCTTTTTCATTTTTCATTTCATTTCCCATAATAGCTGCTATTGTTAGCATTCTACCAAATGCCGCTGTTACTACTGGGCTTAAGTCATGAGTTTTTCTTGCTTCTTCTACTAGGTTTGTTGTTTTTGCACAAACTACTGATACCTTTCCATTATATGCTAAAAATTTTGTTATTTTGTCTCCCATTAATTCATACCACCTTTTTCCAGATGCATTATAGCATTTTTTTGTTATAAATTCAAGAAAAAAAGCGATAAAAATCGCTTTTTTTAATTGTGTATTTCAAACATATCTTTTCCTTCTCCACATACCGGGCATACCCAGTCGTCTGGTAATTCGTCAAATGAAGTTCCTGGCTTAATTCCAGCCTTTTCATTTCCATACTTAGGATTATATATATATTTACATTCAACACATTCATATCTTTGTGTTGAAGATGTCCTTTCTTTTTCTAAGTTTTTATATCCTAAAGCTATTGCTACAATTATCATTAGTAAGAATGATAATGCTTTCCAAATACCACTTTCAAATAAAATAATTGCAAATATTCCAAATGCTGCACTAATTCCATATAGTACTAGAACAGCTTGTTTTTGGCTAAATCCTTTATTTA
The DNA here is from genome assembly GCA_934167435.1 of uncultured Clostridia bacterium. GTDB lineage: Bacteria > Bacillota > Clostridia > TANB77 > CAG-508 > CAG-269. The sequence goes on from CAKPKZ010000004.1 coordinate 22,762, forward strand.
CTATTCTATGATGTAAATGCCCTTTATCTGCTTTAAATACTGCTTTTATTGATTTACCTTTTATTAATCTTCTTATTATTGCCCATAATGTATCAAATATTGGCAATCCTAATACTATTAATGGTAAAACAATTACAACTGCAGTGTATGTTTTCGCAATGCCTAAAATTGAAATAATTGACAATGAAAATCCTAAAAAGTTTGAACCTGTATCTCCTATAAATGTTTTAGCAGGAGCAAAATTAAATGGTAAAAATCCAACAAGTGCACCAGCTAATGCTGTTATTAGTAATATTGCTATCATTGGTGAGCCATTTAATACAAATATAATTAGTAATGATATTGCAGATATTACAGAAATTCCAGAAGATAGTCCATCTAATCCATCTATTAAATTTATTGCATTTGTTACTCCTACAATCCACACTACAGTTATTACCATTTTTAAGAATTCATTTAATTCTGGCATTTGATAAAACGGTAAAGTTATATCGTCTATTCTTATTCCAAATGCGACAACAACTACTGCTGCTAATAGCTGCCCTGATAATTTTGTTATTGGCTTTATTGGTTTTATATCGTCTATTATACAAGTTATTGAAATTACAAGTATTCCAAGAAACATTCCTATTAATTTTTTTCCATATAAGTCTTCGTCTAATAAATTTATAGAGCCTTCTATACTCATTACTATTAGTAAATATATAACAGAAACTAAAAAACCTAATATTACAGCTGGTCCTCCAAATTTTGGCATTGCCTTTTTATGCATTCTTCTTTCATCTTTTGGAACATCCACTGCGCCTATTTTTTTGGCTATTCTTATTGTATATGGTGTGGCCATAAAAGCTACTATAAATGCTAGTAAAAATGCTATAGCTATATTCCCCCACATAATATTCCCCCATCTTTTTATTTCATATTTTCATTTTCTATTTCTTCTATTATTTTTATTCTTTCTAAATGTCTTCCACCTTCAAATTCTGTTGCAAGCCACATTCTTAATATGCATATTGCATCATTAACACTTGTGTTGTCTGCTCCTAATGCTAATATATTGCTATTGTTGTGTAACTTAGCAAACTTTGCCATTTCTTCTGTATAGCATGGAGTACATCTAATTTCTTTAAATTTATTTGCTACAATACTCATTCCAATTCCAGAACGACATATTAATATTCCTTTATTATCTTTTTGTTTTTGTACTTCTTTTGCAACTTCCTTTGCTATGTTAGGATAGTCAACACTTTCTTCAGACATACAACCTAAATCTTTGTATGTAATTTCTTTTTCTTCTAAATATCTTTTTATTTCTTGTTTTAGTTTATAACCACCATGATCGCATCCAATAATTATCATATGTATTCCTCCATTTCTTTTTACAATATATCATATGTTATCGGATTTTACAATAATTTTAAACAAATTCGATAAATTACTTGCCAAAGTTTAAAAAATATGGTAAAATATCAAATGTTATAGTTTAATATAGACTAAGAGGAGGTGCTTATAGTATGCCAAACATTAAATCAGCAAAGAAAAGAGTTAAAGTAATTGAGAAAAAAACTTTAAGAAATAATATGATTAAATCTGGATATAAATCAGCTGTTAAAAAATTCGAACAAGCTATAGAAGCTGGTAATATTGAAGAAGCTAAAACATTATTTTCTGAAGCTACAAAAAAAATAGATCAAGCTTGCACAAAAGGTGTTATAGTTAAAAATACTGCAGCTAGAAAAAAATCTAGTTTATCAAAAAAATTAAATGCGGCTATTGCTTAAATTAAAATAAAAATTATGCATAGTTTTTATTAAAAAACACAGTAACATGTGTTTTTTTATTTTAAAGAAAACCCAAATTGTTATAAAACTTAACAACTTGGGTTTATTTTTTATTCTACACTTTTTAAAGAATCTATCATGTCTATTTTCTTTATGTTTTTATTCATAAACATATTGGTTATAAATGTACATATTAATGTTATTGAAGCAGAATATACAAAACTAGAAACATTTAATTTTCTAGATAGTAATATTGTTTCAACTTCTGCACTTTTCATTATTAGTTCTAACATTATCATTCCTGCTCCTAGCCCTAATATTATTCCTAATACAGATAGTATTATATTTTCTCTAAATACATAACTAGAAGTTTCTTTATCATAAAATCCTAATACTTTAATTGTTGCTAATTCTCTTTTTCTTTCCTCAATATTTATATTATTTAAATTAAATAATACTACAAATGATAAAATTAGTGCGCAACCTATGCACATAAACACCACACTCATTAAACTTTTTAAGCTTTTTTGGTACTCGTCGTTCATTAATCTTTCTAATGTAATACTACTAATGTTACTATCTTCTTTTAAATAATTAATTAATTCATTTTCTTGTTCTTGTGACATTTGTGATGTATTTACTAAAAATTGATTACATTCTACTTCTTTTCCGTAGATTTTATTGTACATAATTGGTGTTAAATACATAAAGTTATATAAATAATTTTCTGCTACTCCTGTTATTTTTACTTTTTTATTTAAATTTATAGAATTCTCTACTATGTTAATTTCATCACCAACTTTTACATTTAACGTTTGTGCTAATTTCTCTGTTATAACCACTCCGTCTTCTTGCAAATTTATACTTTTATTTGTATGCATATTTTTCATTTTTATAAAATCATTTGCTTCTTGTGAATTTATTACCATATATAATATTTTTTTACTCACATTTTCTTTTTGTACTTCTAAATTTTTCTGTCTAACTTCTGTTACACTTAGTACATTTTCATTTTGTTGTATATATTTTTTTAAATCATTTAAATCTGATTGTGTTTTTTCGTTTTTTAAATTAATTTCTATATCATATGTTCTAATTTCGCCAAATTGTTTTTTACCTATACTGTCAATTGATGTTTTTAATGAAATTCCTGTATATATTAAAGATGTACATCCTGCAATTCCTATTATTGTCATAAATAATCTTTTTTTATATCTAAATATATTTCTAAAACTAATCTTATATAAAAAACTTAAATTTTTCCATAATAAGTTACATTTTTCTAATAATATTCCTTTTCCTTCTTTTGCAGATTTGGCTCTTAATAGATTTGCCGTTTTCTCTTTTAATTCTTTACTTACAATTATAAGAACTACTAATATTATTGAAACAAATATTATTAATGCACTAATGCTTATGTACGTCCAATTTAATTCTTTCATTAATGAAGGAAGTGAATATAAACTACTATATGCTGCATATAAGATTTGAGTTATATAGTAACTTCCTATGTATGTACCTAAGCTTAGTCCTATTATTGCAGTTAACGTTGCATATATTAAATACCTAAGTTGTATAATAAATTTACTATATCCAAGTGCTTTTAATGTTCCTATATTTATTCTGTCTTCTTCTATTGTTCTTGTCATGGTTGTTATTGTTACTAGTGTAGCTACAATAAAAAATATTACAGGAAATACTTTTCCCATTATTCCCATTTTATCTAAATCATTATTAAGTGCTGTAAATGCTTCACTATCTGTTATTCCTATTATAGTCCAATTTTTTTCTAATGCTTCTAACTCTAATTTGGCATTTTCTATTTTATTATTTGCTTCTTTTATATCTTCTATTGCTTTATTTTTTTCATCCTCAAATGTGTTTTGGTTTTCGAATAGTTCATTATTGCTTTTTGAAATTTTATTGTACATTATGTTGTAATTATTTTTAATTGAATCTTTTAATTCGTTGTAATAATTTCCATTTAAATTTTCGAAATGTTGTATAGTGCTTACGTAATTTTTTCCTAGTGCATTATAATATTTACTTATTTCTTTTTTGGCATTACTTAGTTGAGTTTGATTTTTGTTTAATTCATTTTGTGCGTCTGTTACTTTTGTTTTTGCGTCTAGTATTTTTTGGCTCATCTCATTATATATTTCGTTATATCTTAATGCTGCTCTTGTTTTACCTACTTCTTCTATTTTTTGCTTTATTTTATTTATTCTTTCTTTATATTCACTAGAAAACTTCTCTAGTTCCTGATTTATATTACTTTTGGCATATACTACATTATATTGTTCTAGCTTATATACATTTTTGTCCAACATTACTAATCCTACAACATCTCCATTTTCTAAATTGGTTGTTCCATAATATTTGGATAAATATGCTGGATTTCTAATCATTCCAACTATTTTAAATGTTGTTTTATTAAATGTTTCGTATATATCTTCACTAGTACCTGATTTTATTTCTATTGTATCTCCAATGTTATAACCATACATTGAATTTAGCCTTTCGTCTATTAGGCACTCTTCTTCATTTTCTATATTTCTTCCTTCTATTATATTGTTTTTGTTAATGTTATTAGTTATAGAATTTGTTCTTACTACTAATTTTTTTTGTGGTGTTTCTAATAATGTATCATATACATATGCTGGTTCTACATTTGTTATATTATCTAATTTTTTTAATTCTTCTATGTCATTATTAGTAATTCCTAAATTATATATTATTTGAAAGTCGTATACATTACTATCTTTTAAATAAACTTCTGTTGTTTTTTGCATATCTGATGCAATTGAATTCATTCCTGTAAAAAATCCTACTCCTAATGCAATTATTAAAATTATTGAAATATATCTTGACTTGTTAATTATAACTTTTTTTATACTATCTTTTAAATATGCCTTCATATTACCATTCAACCTCTTCTATGGATATTGGTTTTTTGTTTATTGTATTTTCTTCTATTTTACCGCTTCTAATTTTTATTATTCGATCTGCCATTGGTGATATTGCTTGATTATGAGTAATAATTATAACTGTCATGTTTTTTTGTCTTGCCATGTTTTGTAATAATTTTAGAACTTCTTTTCCTGTTTTGTAGTCTAGTGCTCCTGTTGGTTCGTCACATAATAATAATTTTGGATTTTTTGCAACTGCTCTTGCAATGGCTACTCTTTGTTGTTCTCCACCAGATAATTGTGAAGGATAGTTTTTTATTCTATCTTTTAAACCAACATCAATTAATACTTCTCTTGGGTTTAATGTTTTTTTACAAATTTGAGTTGCTAACTCTACATTTTCTAATGTATTTAAATTTTGAACTAAGTTGTAAAATTGGAATATAAATCCTATATCATTTCTTCTATATAATGTTAATTTTCTTTCTGAAAAACTAGTTATTTCTTGACCATCTATAGTTATTTTTCCACTTGTTGCTACATCCATTCCTCCTAGCATGTTAAGTAATGTTGTTTTTCCAGCTCCACTTTCTCCTACTATTACTACTAATTCACCTTTGTTTACTTCTAAAGAAACATTGTCTAATGCTGTTAAGTCTACTGTTCCTGTCTTGTATGTTTTTACTAAGTTTTCTACTTTTATATATGGCATTTTTTATTCTCCTTAAAAAAACAAAAGACAGCAATATTATATGCTATCTTTTGTTTATATTTAACTAATTGATTATTATTTTACCATTTTTTTACTATCATGTCAATTAAAATTTTGTTAAATTTTTCCTTTGATTTTGCTATTTTTATATGCTAAGATTAAATTAATATTGAATGTATGAGGTGGATTATGTTTAATAAGTTAATTAAAAATTTTTATAGTTTTGATTTAATAGCTCAAAAGATTATGAAATTTGGATTATCCATATGTTTTTTTATTTGTACTTGTTCTCTTCCTATATTACTTACATATAATTTTTTCTTTCATGCTCCATTTTTGTTTTATTTAGGACTTACCATATTTAAACTTGGTTTGGTATTTTCTATAGAATTTATAATATGTGGATATAGTACTGATTTTATAAAGAAAACTCTGTAATTATTGTATAATTATATTTGCCAAATTAATAAATTTATATTATACTATGGAAATGGTAAATTTTATATTTTTATTTGGAGGTATTTTTATGAAAAAACGGTTGTTTTGGATTTTAGCTTTTATTTCATTACTAATTTGTATATTATCTGCCTGTGGCAGAACATCTTCTAATGATGTTGACAAAGCTGCACTTGAAATGTCAAACTTTAAGTGTATTGATGGAGTAGATTATTTAGTGTATAATTCGGATACTCTTATTATATACTATATTTTTAGCACCAGTGAAAAGCATGGTTCTTATTCATATGGTTATAGCTATTTTGCGCCATACATTAGCGAAAACGGTAAGTTTTGCAAATATGTTAATAATGAGATTATAGAAATAAGATAACCTTTTAAAATACCATTTAATAAAAAATGAGCTTGATTTAATAATTTAATCTTGCTCATTTTTTGTGGATATTTAATTAATACTTGTGTATTTTATAACTTTTTCTTTAAAATTTTTTTATCTGTTTCAAATCCTTCTTTTTCATATAATTCTATTGCTTTACTATTGCTATTACATACTTTTAATTCAATATATAATACTTTATTTTCCTTTGCCCATTCTGTAAAATGTTTTATTATTCTCTTTGCAATTCCCATTTTTCTATATTCTGGCTTAACATACAAAGCATCTAATTGTGCAAATTTTCTATCATAAACACTATTACAATCTACTATAAATCCAAAGCCATAACCTAAAATATTATTGTTTTCCTCCTTAGCAACTATTATACAATAGTCCTGTTTTTCAAAAAACTGTTCATAATAATCTTTTACTACATAGTTTTTATTTATATTTTCATCATATTGTCTTTCATCTTGAATTAAATCAGTTAATAAGTTATTAATTTCTTTTATATCTTTCTGTGCAGCTTCTTTTATAAAAACTTCCACAAACATTACCTCCACTTTGTTTTTCTATTTTGTATATTTTCTCTATATATAATTGCACATAAATTAAGTATTTGCTTTTAATATTCCTCTATATGCTATGTGTTAAATATGTTGAAGAACCTGGTAACTAAATATAGTCTACCTGGTTCTCCATACTTTTGAATTTTAAGTTGCCGAAAATGTTATAATGTTTTCGTAGTCACTAAATAATGGTATCCTCCAGCCTATTACTTCGATTTCATATGTTTCGCCAATTTTTATATCAGCATATGAATCTGAAGAGTTCCATCTCCATTTAACCAGACTGTCTTCTATGCAAAATGTTTTAGTTTCACCATTTTCCAGTTCTGTGAATACGAGGTACTTAGAACTTTTATTATAGTTCTTTATATCTTTGTCTGTTACTGTTACAGTATACGTTTTTGTAGAATAGTAACTCAAACAAAGTGGTACAGCAATAATAATTGCCATAACTATAATAATTATTCCAGTAATCCTTTTCTTTGTTGTCCGTGAGCTGTAATACATATAAATTCCTCCTATTTTTCTTGCTTTTGCAAGTTGTTATATTTAGTATATCATAATTGTTTGCATAAATCAATTTTTATTTTTTTACAGTATGAGTTTTTTTAACTGGGGATTTCCTTAGATTTCAATATTTTTAAACACTTAATATAATTTAATTAGATTTAA
>CAKPKZ010000005.1 GCA_934167435.1 uncultured Clostridia bacterium
TTAAATCTAATTAAATTATATTAAGTGTTTAAAAATATTGAAATCTAAGGAAATCCCCAGTTAAAAAAACTCATACTCGCATTATTGTAATTTTGACTTTTTTTACATAATGTGGTATAATAGACTTGTGAAAACATTTTCAGCAAAATCCTCTGTTTTCACATCACTGGTGTAAACTTATTTTAAAAAATAATTTTTTTATGGAGGTAAATCTTATGATTACTAACTATGTTGTTGCTATTAGCCCCGACGGTATTCCTGAAATCTTTAGTTTTTCCTGCGATGTAATTGATGATATAAATATCGTAATGGAGGATAAAGAAGATCAGCTTAATCTTGAATTACAGGAAGAAGGATATGAAATTATTGAAAACGTCGGTCAGTCTTATGATGAGGCTTTACGTCTTGTCGAAAAGTATTCATAAAAACTATGCAGTGTCGTATTCGACACTGCATTTACCTTTTTATAAAATCATAAAGAATATTACTATTTTGTTTATAAATTTATTATATAAAAAAACAGAACAAATTACAAACATTAATCCTAAAAATTTTACAAAAGATTCAATTTAAAAAATATCACCTAGCTTAATTAATCTCTTCAAATTCCCAATTTTTCATCATATTCATTTTCAAACTCATCTTGATTATCATTCTCATATTTATATTGCTGAACTACATCTATATAAGCATTATTCTCTTTTTCAAAATCTCTAATAAAACTTTCTTCAGAAGATACTGCAAACTTTTTACAAATCCATTTTATTAATTTTTCTACAGTTTTTTCTAAAATATTAAGTAATCTAATTAAAATCATATTTTCATCATTTAATTTATTAACTTTTGATTTATACTCTTTTTCAATTTTCTTATCTCGATTTAAAGATAATTTATTAAATTCATTAACATTAGGAATATCTAGCAATTTCAATTTTATATCTTTTAATATAGTTTCAGTTTTATTGAATCCAGTTACTTTTTTATAATCTTCAACCGATAAATGCACTCTATTTTCTGCATTTCCTCTTAAATTATATTCTTCTTTTAATCTATCAAACTCTTTTTCATAACTATACATAGGCTTTTTTAAAGCATAGTTTAAATATGATTTTTCTTTATCTATATTTTTGTTGGAATAATTAAAATTTTTTCTTTCATTATGACGATAAATTCCTTTTAGATTTTCTCTTTTGTATTTTTCATTTCTTATTATTGCATAACTCATATATCATCCTCCTTTTTAGTTATTCAAAATAAAAAAACACATAGCAAATATAGTTCTGCTTTGTGCTTATCTTTTAAAAGTGTTAGTGTGTGGGGCTTGCAAGCCCCACACACCGAAAGCCTAAATTTGCTAAAGCTCTTTAGGCTTTTTTTATAAAATTTGCTTAAGTAGCAATTTTTATTAAATTTATGAGTAAAAATAAATTTTACTCATTACTAAAAGCATAACTGCTTTTTTATTTACTTTAGCTAATAAAAAACAGAAACCAGAGAGAGTGAGCTAAAGTAGAATTAGGCGTAATAATCCCTTATTTTAAAAAAGGAATTATTACACCTAAATACGCTGAAACCGTCGGTCGTTCGCCTCGTTTCATAGGTAGTCTAGTAAGTAGCATTGCTACTATAATTGCTGATACAAATAAGTATCTTTGTTCATACTTGTCCAAACTTTTTACAATTATAAATCTACAGCCAAGTTTTGCCACCGAATACTCTTTTATTATTGTGAGTCTATGTTCTAAAATCTCACTTACGCACTTCATACTAATAGACTGTTAATATTTATACGAATAAATTTTATAGCATCGGCTCATTACCCCTATCACTTTTTAAGAGTTTGAGGCATTATCTCTTGCATAAGAAAAAAACACACTTGCAACTTTTAATTGCAAATGTGCTTAATCTTACTAATATTTAATTTGCCCTCACGTTTTATTTTCAGACAAATAAAACTGCGAGGTAATAAATTATGCCTACTCAAAAGAGTAGACACAAAATTTCTTATTTATTTAATTACTAATCCTAACTTAACAACAGGATTTTTTGTACTTAAGAAAACTCCTTTAATTTCAATGCTTTTGGTAAATGGAGCACCATAGGCTGTGCCTCTACACATTTTATCTCTACCGTTCCAAAGTGTTACATCCGTGTGTACTGTACTTTTACTAACGCCAAATTTTGTTGCTGCTCCTCTTACTGTATCTTTTGAATCTATAATATAATGTGCAAGTTCTATTGCACGCTCATCTATTGATATACCTTTCATATTGCCAAACCTCCAAACGAATACTTTTGTTTAATTGTATTCGTTTAAGGGTTGTATTAGAACGTTATATTTTTTATTTATTTTTGCTAAAAAGTTTTTGTAATTTTTTTAATAGTTTTTTAAAAAATGACTCTTTGTAATTAATCATAGAAACTTCTTTTGATTTGTTACTAGCATCTTTTATTTTAGGTTTAAACAAATTGTCTGCATTATATTGTTTTCTTATTTCTTCTTGGTATTCGAATTCATTTTTTCTAATATTTTTTATAATTTTTTCTTTTTCATCTTCTTTACATAAATAATCCAAATAAATTCCAGCTAGTATTTCTCTTGTTTTATCTTTTAATTGCATTTCATTTACATTACCCGAAAAATCAATTGTGGGATTATATGTATTAGACTTGTTATTTTCTAGAAATTCTATAATTTTATTAGGAATTTTACTAAATTCATTTTCTTCTAATTCATTTAAAATCACTAATACTTCAACTGCTGCCTCTTTATATTCGTTATTTACCATATTCTTCACCTCTACTATCTTTTGTAATTTCCTGTTGGGCTGTTCTATCAATATTTTTTGCTTTAGATACAATATTGCCAATATCTAAAGATGTTTTTGGTTTATAATAAGGAAGCATAATTTGTTCATTACTATATAAATATTTTAATTTTTGTTGATATTCTTTTAAATTAGTTAAACTTTTTCCTTTGTCTCCATTAATAAAAAAATTAAGTCTTTCTTGATATGTCTCTGGGCTTGTATGTGTAAGAGTTAAACATCTTGATTCTTTTTTAAATTCTTCATTTGACATTTCTAAATAATGTTTTGTTATTTCTGATAATTTATCTTGTTTTTCATATTTTTCAAATTTACTAAAACTATCTTTGTCTAAATAAAACACTCTAGTATTTCTATCTCCATCTACTGGTTCACATACAAACAAATATCCATTTTGTTTACAATCTATATTATTTAAAAGATTTTTATACACAAAACCTGTATATGACTTTTCTTGTATCCCATCTTCCAAATTTTCCATAACTTCTACTTTGTCTTTAGGATTATTTCCTTCTAACATTTCTTTTCTTCTTTGAAAATCTATAATTTCATTTTTTCTTTCATATTTGCTTTTTATAATATTTGATCTTTGAAATTTTCTTTCACTCTCATCAATTCTTTGTTTGATAGTACAAGTATGCTTTTTGCTTTCTTCCTTTTCTTCTATTAAATACTTATAATACTCTATCAAGTTTCCAAAAGCTTCGTTTTGTGCTTGTTCTATTCCAGCTAGCATAAGTTTTGCCTGAGCCGAACTTACATTTTGATTACCTGTTATAACATTCATAATTTCATTATTTAGTTCGTTAAAATTTATTTTATTCCATTTATTTTTTTCATTATACTGTTCATTATCATTTCCATATAAATTAAGAATTGTATAATCGTCATTTCCTAAAAATTTTAATATTATTTTTTCATTAGTTCTAATTATAGAGAACCCTTCTATATCTTCTGGATTTTTGTTATTCTTATATTGACAGTTTTGTTTGTATTTAGGATTGTTTTTTTGCATTATATTTGCAATTGCTTGTTTTACATATTTTCTTTTTAATAAATCTGTAAACATCCAATCTAATTCTATAAAAGCTTTTCCTTTGTCCCATAACAAAATTTCATCAGGTTTAGTATTTAAAAAAAACTCTTCAAATTTTTTAAAATTCTCAAAATCTTTACTCATTAAATTCACCTTATTTCTAATATTATTCATTATATATTTTATAAATATTTTCTTATATTTGCAACTTTTTATTTATTATTTAATATAATTGTAATGTTTTTGTAATATTTATTGCTAATATATATAATTTTTGGTAAAATCTTTTAAGGAGGCATAAAATGCTTAGAATTAATAATTTAAAAATAAGAAAAGATTTAACTGAAAAAGAAATATTACAATTTGCAATAAACAAATTCCATATAAATAAAAATGATGTTATTAATATGTTTATATCTAGAAAATCCATAGATGCCAGAAAAAAAGAGGATGTTTTTTATTCTTATTCAATAGATTTAGAAGTTAGAGATGAACAAAAATATAAAAAATTAGAAAAAATTAATTCAACAACTTTTCCAAAAATTGAAGTAAAAAGAAATAGTAAATATGCTCCTGTAATAGTCGGTGCAGGTCCTGCGGGTCTTTTTGCTGCTCTTACATTAGTACAAAATGGAATAAAACCAATTATTATAGAACAAGGAAAAACAGTAGAAGAAAGAAAAAAAGATGTAGAATCTTTTTTAAATACTGGAAAGTTAAACACTTTATCTAATGTTCAATTTGGAGAAGGTGGAGCTGGAACATTTTCAGATGGTAAATTAACAACAGGTATTAGTAGCCCATATTGCAAAAAAGTAATTCAAGAATTTGTTAACTTTGGGGCACCTAAACAAATTTTATATTTACACAAGCCTCACATTGGAACTGACAATTTAATAAATATTATTAAGAATATGAGAGAATATATAAAATCAAAAGGTGGAAAATTTTTATTTAATCAAAAAGTAACAGATTTTGAATTTAAAAATAACCATGTTTATGCAATATATTGTGATTCAAATAAAATTGAAACAGATAGTGTTATTTTAGCAATAGGACATAGTAGCAGAGACACTTTTGAAACACTTTATAAAAAAGGTGTTAAAATGGAAGCAAAAAATTTCTCGGTAGGTGTTAGAATAGAACATTTACAATCTGCAATAAACCAATCTCAATATGGGACAATAACAAAATTAAATTTACCACCTGCCGAATATAAAATGGCATACCATTCCCCAAATGGTCGCTCTTGCTATACATTTTGTATGTGTCCTGGTGGACAAGTAATGGCATCATCAAGTGAAGAAAAAACAATTGTAACAAATGGTATGAGTAATTTTTTAAGAAATGGAAAAAATGCAAATTCTGCACTTTTAGTAAATGTTACACCTGCTGATTTTCTAAACAAATCAGCACTTGCTGGAATATATTTTCAAAAGAGTTTAGAAGAAAAAGCATTTACTTTAGGTGGATGTAATTATTATGCACCAATACAAAGAGTAGAGGATTTTATTAAAAATAAAAAATCAACTTTTATTGGAAGTATTGAACCTTCATATAAACCTGGTGTTACTTTATCTAACTTAAATGATATCTTGCCAAGCTTTGTATCTACTACTCTAAAAGAAGGAATTATATATTTTGACAAAAAACTATCTGGATTTGCAAATCCAGATAGTATACTAACTGGGTTAGAAACTAGAAGCTCATCTCCTGTTAAAATTCCAAGAAATGAAAATTTATGTGCAAATATAACAGGATTATACCCTTGTGGGGAAGGTGCAGGTTATGCAGGTGGCATAATGTCTGCAGCAGTAGATGGAATAAAATGTGCTTTAGCTATTATAGAAAAATAAAGGTTTAAAAGAGTCCACCTCTTATAAACCTTTATTTTTTGCTTTTTCGTATTCTTCGTATTTAGTAGACATTTTTCTTAGCCTAGTTACTATTTCAACCAAATTGCTTATTAAAAAGTCTATGTCTTCCTTGGTATTTTCTTCTCCAAAGCTTGTTCTTAATGCTCCTTGTGCCATTTCATTTTTAAGTCCTATTGCAACTAATACATGTGATGGATCTATTGACCCAGATGTGCATGCAGAGCCACTAGAAGCACATATTCCTTTTAAATCTAAATTTAGTAATAATGATTCTCCTTCTATAAATCTAAAAGAAAAGTTTGCATTTCCTGGCAATCTTCTTTCTCTATCACCATTTAATTTTACATATGGTATTTTTTCCTCAACATTTTTTATATAATAGTCTCTTATCTCTTTTAAATGATTCATGTGTTGACTTAGGTTATTTTTAGCAAGTTCACATGCCTTTCCCAATCCTACAATTTGTGCAACATTTTCTGTTCCTGCTCTTTTGTTTCTTTCTTGATGCCCACCATCCATAAATTTTTCGAATCCAATACCACTTTTTATATATAATGCTCCTATGCCTTTAGGCCCATATAATTTATGTCCTGACAATGAAAGCATATCTATTCCCATATTTTGCACATCTATTGGAATATTTCCTGTTGCTTGAACTGCATCTGTATGGAATATTATTTTGTGTTTCTTTGCAATTTGAGCAATTTCTTCTATTGGTTCAATTGTTCCTATTTCATTATTTGCAAACATAATACTTATTAGTATTGTGTCTGGTCTTATTGCATTTTCTAATTCACTTAAATTAACAAAACCTTTTTCGTCTACATTTAAATAAGTAACTTCAAATCCTCTTTTTTCAAGTTTTTTACATGAATTTAATACCGCAGGATGTTCTATTTTTGAAGTTATTATATGTTTACCTTTTTCTATACTGGCATATGCTATTCCTTTTAGTGCCATATTGTCACTTTCTGATCCACAACCTGTAAAATAAATTTCAGATGGTTTGCAATTAATTAAATTAGCTACCTTTTCTCTTGCATCTTCTATTGCTTTTTTTGCTGACCTTCCTAAAGTATAAATAGATGATGGATTTCCATATTCTTTACAAAAATATGGAAACATTTCTTTTAATACTTCTTCTTTTACTCTTGTTGTAGCAGCATTATCAAAGTATTTAATATCCATTATTCCCTCCACAAAACAACTATAATATTTTATATTTGTTATATTATATTCATATAGTTGAATTATATTTCCGTGTATATAAAACATTTTCTAACTTTAGCTAATATACCACCCTTAATATTAGTAGTCAATACTTTTTTTAATCTTTGATAAATTTTGAATTACAGAATTGTAACCATATTTATAACAGCTATCTAATTTTTCTATATCTAATAAGCCCGTTTTATCAGTTTGCACTGTTAATATATAATCACTACTACTTAAACTTTCCTCTGATATTTTGTTTCCCATAATGTCTATTGTTCTCATAGCAATATCCATTATATTGCTATTTTCGTCAATATCGTCTGCTTTAAAATTAACTGCAATAACTTTAGTTGCTCCTTGCTTTTTTACCTCTTCTACTGGAATATTATCTAAGGCTCCTCCATCTAAAAACCTATGAGTTTTATATTCACATGGACAAAATACTGCTGGAAAGCTACTGCTTGCTCTAACCGCTTTTCCTATGCTTATATCTGTAATATATTTATTATATACTTCATTATTTTTAGGCGAATTATTAGTAAACACATATTTTTTAGAATCACTTATATCTACGGTTGGAATAACTATTGGCATTTTTATATCGCTTATTTTTTTAACCCCTTTTTTTAATGCTAGATTATTATAAACTTTTTCTATATTTTCCCCAGTTCTAAAACCTAATATATTATTTTTTCGTGATAGTAAAAAATTTCCAACATTTATATTTACAATGTCTTTAGCATATTTTTTAAATAATAC
Source organism: uncultured Clostridia bacterium (assembly GCA_934167435.1). Taxonomy (GTDB): domain Bacteria; phylum Bacillota; class Clostridia; order TANB77; family CAG-508; genus CAG-269. The sequence goes on from CAKPKZ010000005.1 coordinate 7,716, forward strand.
ATATATATAATATGGAGAATATCCCATTGCATATAATGATGCAACTAATGCTCCTGAACTAGTCCCACCTATTACATCTACTTTTATTTTATTTTCTTCTAGAGCTCTTAAAACTCCTGCGTGTGCAATTCCTCTAATTCCTCCGCCAGATAATGCTAAACCTAACTTCAAATTTTATCCTCTCCTTATTTTTATTATTTACTTATTTTTATGTTGCTAATCACTTTTTAGTTCCAAAAAAAATAAAGAGCATAACTCTTTATTTTTCGTCTGTATAATAAAATTCTCCAAATCCATATGTTACTTTATAATATTGTCCTATAAATTCAGGTTCTAATTGGCCATTTATCTCATATGTTGGTTCTTTAACAATATTTCCACTACTGTCTATAACTCCCCATTTTCCATTTTGTTTTATTCCTGCAAATCCATATTTATTAAACTCTGTTACATTATCGTATTTACATTCTATTGTTATTTTTCCATTTTCATCTGCAAATCCGTATTTTCCATTTTCTTCTTTTGCTAATAATTTATTATCTTTATATATGTCTTTATTTAATAACTTATTTCCATTGTTATCTAAATATTCTCTTTTGCTTTCATTATATACTTTAATATAATCATTGTTTTTATCTATATTAGCGTTTTTCATTTCTAAAACTTTTTGTAATTTATTAGAGTATAGTTGTGTAATACTTTCATTTGCTAAAGTTGCTTGTACTATATTTTTATTTGAAATTTTTTGTACTGCATCATATTTTAATTCTAATTTTTCATTATTATTTTCGTCAATTATTCCTAGTTTTCCATTCTCATTGCTTGCAATAAAGTAATTTTCAAATAGGTATTCAATATATGAATATTTTTCTTCTATTATTTTTTTCCCTTCTTTATTTATAACTCCATATTTTGTTGTATTATTTTCGTTGTTTATACTAATAATATAATTCTCATTCTCTGTTGGTATTTTTGCTGTATTTACGTCTATATTAGTTGCATTACCATTGCTGTCATATACTTCTGTTCCTTGCGTATTAGTTACATAAATATACATTCCATTAATATCAACTTGATTATATTGTATTGGTATTATTTCTTTTCCTTGAATGTCTATTACTCCATACATTTTACTTTTTTCTACAACAATTAAATTAATATTAGAATTATATTCCATTGATTGATATTCATTTGTTGTTAATAATTGATTATTTTTTATTAATCCATACTGCCCATTTTTTGCTGCTAGTAAATATATATTTTTTTCATCTTTAATATCTGTTATTCGTGATATATCGTTATATATAGTTTCTATTAGTATTTTTCCATTTGAGTTTATATATCCATATCTATATCCTTCGTCTGTTTTTACTGCTACAATATACCCTGCTAACTTATATTTGCTATCTTGTGTATAGTAGTTGTCTATTGAAATTTTGTCATATTTACACTTAACAATTTCGGCACCATTTATATTTATTATTCCATATTTGTCATTACTTTTTACAATTAACTCGCCTTCTTTGTATGGCAATGCTTCTATTGAATCATATTTTGCATTTACAATTTGTTTTCCAGCAAAATTTATTAATCCATACTTTCCATCTTTTTCATATTCTAATACACTTTTCTCGTACATAAGGTCACTTGCTGTATTTTTCAATCTTATTGGAGTAACTTTTGTATATTGATTTAATATTTCTTCTCCCTTTTCATTTAAAACTTTTGTGTCATTTTCTGCCTGACAAATAAATACTGACTTTTCTGGGTTTGGTATAATTATATTATTATAATTTGCTTCTATTATCTTATCACCATTAACATTTATTACCCCATATTTATTATTTTGTTTTAATACAAAATAATTATAATTAGATATTTTTTCTAATTCATAATTTTTATTATTATTAATTTTATTTACTAAAATTATTGCAGTTATTATTATAATAATTATGGCTACTATAGAGATTAATATTATTTTCTTTTTTTTCACTTAAATATCTCCCTTTCTATTTCTTACAATATTATATATTTTTTGTTTTATTATACTTTTTTTTACTTATTTTTTCAACAATAATTAAAAAATAAAAGAACATATTTGAAGTAATTTACTTCTTTATGTTCTTTTTTATTTACATTCCTGTTAAAGGTAATTTTTCTACCTCTACGTTTTGACTGTCTTTTGTATATTCAAATTTAGGTTTATCTTCTTTTGAATTGCTAACTGTTATTGTTAATTCTTGGTTGTATTTTACTTTTACTGATATTAAATCGCTATATTTTATATAACCTGCTTTTGGTTTTGTTTCTCTTAAAAAATATTCGCCTGGTACAACTCCTTCTATAGTAACTTTTCCATTCTCATTTGTTACTAAATTGTTATATACAACTTCTTTTTTGTTGTTTAATAATTCAAATTCAGTTCCTTGTAATTTTTCGCCTGTTTCACCGTCTTTTTTGTCTATAATTATTTTTGTTTTATTTTTATCATAATTGTCTATAACTTCGCCTGTTCCATCTTCATATGTTACTCCTGTTAGTGCGTAATCTTGATAGTTACTATTATATGCTCTTCCATATAATACAGGTTTTGTATTTATCTTTCCACTTACTAGTAATTTAAAGTTTCCTTCCTTTTTTAAATTTTGAATTGGTATTATAACTTTAAATTTTTCTCCATTATTAAATTCTTGTTTTTCTTCATTTTTTTCATTAACTATTTTTATTCCTTCTGGTAATTCATTATTGGCTTTTCCTATTTTTATAGTATATTTATTCATACTTGCTTTTGATGTTACACTATAATGTTTTACTAAATATTGCCCTTCTTGTTGCCATTTTTCTAAATTATTGTTTATTGTTATTAAACTTGATATTTTTGTTTCTTTTGAATTGTTAGCATTTTCTACTATTTTTTTCATTGCATTTAGTGTACGTGTTCCCGCTTCTCCTATTGCTGTATATTGATTAATATCATTTCCATGTATATAGCAATATATTGCATGTTTTGTAGCAGTAAATGCTTCTTTCGCATTTGCTACTCCTAATTGTTCTATTGTTTTATATGGGTAACCATTTATTACTAACCTCCATAATTTTACGTCTGTAACCATTTGACTTGCATTTACATCATAATCTGCAACTTCCCCAACACCTTGAAGAGTTTTATTTAAACAATATGCTGGATATTTATTTCCTCCATTTGCATATTCTGCATATGTTGTAATTACAGTTACTCCTTTATATTTTAACAAACTTCCACAATCTCCCGCTGAATATACATGCATATTAGTTATATTAGCAGCATTTACACTATTTAATATATTTAAACTATTTAATATTAGTAACATTGTTACTATAAATATTATTTTTACTATTTTTTTCAATAACCTTCCTCACTTTCTTTCTATTGCTTGAATACATCTTCTATATTCTGGCTCATTTTCTACACATGTAATTAAAGTAATTACATTTTCTTCTGTGTTTTGTAAATAAGTCCAATCTGTGTCTTTTATAATTTTTATTTTATTCACATAATAATTTTTTTTATAATCTTTATATTTATATATTATTTTATCGTCTTGCTTTAGTTTTTTTAAATTCTGAAAATAATTTACTTCATATCCTCTATTATGTGCAGCTAACCCTACGTTTCCATCCTTTATGCTTGTTTTTGTAAAATGTCCTACGTATTTATTCATAATTTCCTTGCTCGTGCCTTCTTTAATTTCTGCTTTTAATGATATTATTGGAATTTCTATTTGCCACTCATAATCTTTATTTTGTTGCTGCGTTGATGTTGTTTTTGCTTGGTTTGTAACATTTTCTTTTATATTATTGTTTACAGTGTTAGAATTTACTTTATTTTCTTCTTTCGTGTTTAATACTATATTTGAAACTTGATTGGAATTATTAATGTTTAAATTATTTTCTTTACCAGCTATACTAAAATTGTTAATAAGAAAAAATAATAATATTGATATAATTAATGCAATAAAATTAACACTTAATTTGGTATAGTTAGTCATGCATATGCTTCACCTACCTTATTAAAATTTTTAAATTGGGATTTTTTTCGAAAAAAAATTTTTGATTTAAAATAAATTTGATCAAATAATATGTATACATAATAAAACATTTTATTCTTTTTGTAAAGCTTTTTTCATCGCAATTTTCGACATTTTATTTTAACTCATTTAAAACATCTATATAAGTAGTAATCGGACATGCTCCTTCTTTTATTAAATTATTTGTGCCTAATGAATTTGGAGAATTAATATTTCCTGGAACTACAAATACGTCTCTTCCTTGTTCTAATGCAAAATCTGCTGTAATTATTGTTCCACTTTTCTTCTTTGCTTCTACAATTATAGTTGCTTCACTCATTCCGCTTATTATTCTATTTCTTGCTGGAAAATTATTTTTTTCTGGCTTTGTTCCTATTGGATATTCTGTTAAAATGCAACCGTTTTCTAAAATAATTTTATTTGCTAATTCTATATTTTCCTTTGGGTAAATATTATCAAATCCACTTCCTATAACTGCTATTGTGCTTCCTTTTGCAGCTAATGTTCCTATATGTGAATAACTATCCACCCCCTTTGCTAGGCCACTTACAATATTAAATCCGGACTTACTTAAATTGTATGAAAAATAGTATGCTGCTTTTTTTCCGTATTCACTACTATTCCTGCACCCGACCATGGCAATATTTCTTTTATTTAGAATGTCTCTTTTTCCTTTTATATATAAGCATATTGGAGGATCATATATTTGCTTTAAAATTTTAGGATAATCATTATCTTCAATTGTTATTATATCTATAAAGTTTTTTTGCATATAATTAATAACATTATTTATATTAGCTTTAATATTTATATTGGTTATATTTTGTGCTAAATTGTTGCTTATTCCTTTAATTTCTACTAGTTCCTCTTTTTTTAGTTTATATATTTTATCTAAACTAGAATATTTTTTTAATAAATTATTTAACCTATGAATACCTAACCCTTTTATATAAGATATCCATATCCAGTACTTTTTTTCTTGTAAATTTGTCATATTTCTCCTTTCAAAAGGGACAAATACATTGTTATAATTGTATTTGCCCCTTAATTTTATTTAATTTGTTTTGATGCCTTTATTACATTATTCATTAACATTGTTATTGTCATTGGTCCCACCCCACCTGGAACCGGTGTAATATAACTTGCAATGTCTTTTACATTTTCGAAATCTACATCTCCTGTTAATTTTCCATTTTCATCTCTATTTATTCCAATATCAATTACAACAGCATCTTTTTTTACCATTTCTTTAGTTACAAATTTTGATTTTCCTATAGCAGATATTAATATATCTGCATTTTTAGTTATATTTTTTAAATCTTTAGTTTTCGAATGGCATATAGTTACTGTAGCATTTTTATTTAAACAACATTGTAATAATGGTTTTCCAACAATGTTGCTTCTTCCTAAAATTACTACATTTTTTCCTTCTAAGTTTATGTTGTATTCTTCAAACATTTTTATAACACCATATGGTGTACATGATATAAATGTGTCTTGTCCTATTGATAACTTTCCAACATTTATTGGATTAAATCCATCTACGTCTTTTTTGTAAGATATTTCTTGAAATGCTTCATTTATATTTAAATTATTTGGTATTGGACTTTGTAATAATATACCATGTATATCTTTTTTATTATTTAAACTGTCTATTAAATTAATTAATTTTTCTTGTGTAATATCTGCATTTAATATATACTCCTCATAATCAATTCCAACTTCTTGACATGCTTTACTTTTGTTTCTTACATATATTTTTGAAGCTTGGTTGTCTCCAACCATTATTACTGCAAGTTTTGGTATTATTCCTTCTTTTTTTAATTTATTGCACTCTATTTTTAATTCTTGTCTTATTTTATTTGCTAGTGCTTTCCCATCTATAATTACTGCCATATTTATTCTCCTTTTTAATTATTATCTATAATTTTATATTCTATATCCTCCATATTAGGAAACATTTCTTTTACTCTTTTTAATGTTAACATTGTCATTTTAGGTTGTGGATTTTTAGGGTGATCTGATAATAATTTCTGCGTATAGCAATTTGATGCTGTTTTAAATAATAAATATCTATTTCTTACAAAAGTATAATAAATTTGATAGCCGTTATTTAAATCTTCCCACATCATCTCAAATGTATATTCTTTTTCCATATTTTCCTCCATATTTTTATTCTATCATTTGGCTAAATTCGTCTTCTGATATTATTTTAACTCCTAAACTTTGGGCTTTTGTTAATTTGCTTCCTGCTTCTTCTCCTGCTAATACATAGTCTGTTTTTTTAGATACTGAACCTGATGTCTTTCCGCCTAATTTTTCAATTATATCTTCTGCTTCTTTTCTTGTATATTTTTCTAAGCTTCCTGTTAGTACAAAAGTTTTTCCATCAAATCTTTTATCTGTACTTTCTTCTTCTAAGCAATTCATGTTAACACCAGCTTGTTTTAATTTTTCTAGCAAATCTTGTGTTTGTTCTTGTAAAAAGAATTCTCTAATACTGTTTGCCATAACTTCGCCAATATCTTTTATTTCACTTAGTTCTTCAAATGTTGCATTAGCTAAATTGTCCATTGTTCTATACTTTCTAGCCAATACTTTTGAAGCTTTTCCACCAACGTGTCTTATTCCTAAGGCTGTTATTAATCTGTATAAATCGTTTTGTTTACTTGCATTTATACTATCTATTAAATTTTGAGCAAATTTCTTTCCATTTTTTTTCAATGATGCTATATCTTCGAATTCTAATTCATATATATCTGATATATTGTGAATTAATTCTTTGTCTAATAATTGACCAATTATGTTCTCTCCTAGTCCATCTATGTTCATTGCTTCTCTTGATACAAAATGAACTAAATTTCTAAACAATTTTGCTGAGCATTCAATTCCGGTACACCTTACAGCCGCTTCTCCTTCTTCTCTTATAGCTTCTGCTCCACATACAGGACATACTCTTGGCATTTCGAATTCTTTTTCTTCCCCTGTTCTTTTTTCTTCAACTACTTTTACTATTTCAGGTATTACATCTCCTGCCTTTTGAATAACTACTGTATCACCTATTTTTAATCCTTTTTCTTTTATAAAATCTTCATTGTGTAATGTTGTTTTTGATATTGTTGATCCCGCAACTTTTACTGGCTCTAATATTGCCATAGGTGTTATTACTCCAGTTCTTCCAACTTGGCATACAATATCTTTTAATATTGTTTCTTTTTGCTCTGGTGGATATTTATAAGCAACAGCCCATCTTGGTGTTTTTGCTGTTGTTCCTAATATTTCTCTAAATTTCAAATCATCTATTTTTACAACTGCACCATCTATTCCAAATGTTAAATTTTCTCTCATTTCTCCAATTTTATTAATTGCATCTTTTACTTCTTGTATAGTGTTACATGGTATACGAACTGGATTTACATTAAATCCTAATTTTTCTAAATATTCTAATTCTTCAAAATGTGAATTAAATTCTTTTCCATCTATTTTTTGAACATTAAATATATAAATATCTAATGGTCTTTTTTGAGTTATTTTGCTGTCTAATTGTCTTAAAGAACCTGCTGCTGCATTACGTGCATTTGCAAATAATTCTTCTTCATTTTCCTCTCTTTCTTGGTTCATTTCTTCAAAGTCTTTTTTTGATATAAATACTTCTCCACGTACTGTTATATCTATGTTATCTTTTATTTCCATAGGAATTGTTTTTACTGTTTTTAGATTTTGCGTTACATCTTCACCAACTAATCCATTTCCTCTAGTTGCTCCTCTTACAAATTTTCCATTTTTGTATTCTAATGCTGATGATAGTCCATCTATTTTTGTTTCTACTACATATTTTACTTCTTCTATTCCATTTTCAATTGCTTTTTCTTCCATTTTATGGCAGAAATCTTCTATATCTTCTAAACTAAAAACATCTTGCAAACTTTGTAGTGGTACCTCGTGGGTAACTTTTTCAAACCCTTCTTTTACATGTCCTCCTACTTTTTGTGTTAATGATTCTTTTGATATAAATTCTGGGTATTTTTTTTCTAAATTTCTTAATTCTACCATTAACATATCATATTCAAAATCTGATATTTCTGGCTTGTCATCATCATAATATTTTTTTGCATGATATTCTACAGTTTTTCGTAAGTATTCAATTCTTTCTTTAGCTTCTTTTTTATTCATTGTTGTTTTCTCCTTGCATAATGTTTTTTTTATTATATACAATTTGAAAAAAAAAATAAAGAGAATTATAAAAAAACTCTCTTTATTTTTTGTATTATAAATATTAATCTGCTTTAGCAAATATAATTATTCTTGCACTGCTATCGTCTGTACAAGTTGATAGTGTTATTTCTGGTTTTCCTGCGGTGTCTCTTGTATAAAAGCTTGTATCTTCTGGTGTTGTTTCAAATTTATTATATATTGTATATGTTAATTTTGTACCTGTATTGTCTGTTATATAAATTTTATCTCCATTTTGCAATTTTTTATTATTTGAAAAAAATAATCCATTTCTGTAATTATGCCCTACAATTACTGTATTTCCTGGTTGATTTAATCCAACACCATAAAGTATTGCTACTGCTGTTTCTATCGATTTCTTGGTTACTTTTTCTAAAACTGGATATTTAACTTTAGTTTTGGGAATTTGAATTGTTCCATCTACCCCAAAACCTTTATATTGTTTTTTTACTTTTGTTGTTCCTGTTTTAGTTGTTGTAGTTGTTGATTCAACTTGTTCTAATACATTTTCATTTTCTGCTGTATTAGTTTCAGTTGTAGAATCATTATTTTCGTCTGCAATTGTTTGATCTCCTTCAAAACTATCAACAAATTCTGATGTGTCTTTTGTTATAAAATATTTTTGGTAATAATCATATCCTAAAAAACCTAATAAAACTATTATTGCAATAATAACAATTATTAAAAATATAGTTAAAACTTTGCTATATTTACTTTCAAACATATTGTTTACCTCCAAAAAATTACTATTATTATTATAACATAGTTTTTGTTTAAAGTATATAATTAATAAACAATTTTCTCTCCTAGTTTTTTACCAGCTAAAACATGGAAATGCAAATGCATTACTTCTTGTCCCCCATCTTCTCCACAATTTACAATTACTCTATATCCATTTTCTTTAAATCCATTTTCTTCTGCAATTTTGTTAATTACTCCATATATATTTCCAATTAGTTTTTCATCTTCTTTATTTATATATGCTAATGATGTTATATGTTTTTTTGGTATTACTAAAATGTGTATAGGTGCTGCTGGATTTATATCCTTAAATGCTAAAATATTTTCATCTTCATATACTTTTGTTGAAGGTATTTCTCCTTTTACTATTTTACAAAATAAACAATCTTCCATTTTTTCATATCCTTTCTTACTATTAAAGAGAGAATTTTGTTTTATTAATATTCTCTCTTTAATTTTTATTCTTTTACAATAACAGCTTTTATACGCCTTATTCCAGCTGAACTTGCCTCTTCTTTTTTTATTTTAAATTTTCCAATCTCACTTGTGTTTGATACATGAGGTCCTCCGCATAGCTCTTTTGAAATATCTCCAATTGAATATACAGTTACTATATCAGGATATTTTTCTATAAACATACATTCTGCTCCTGATTTTACCGCATCTTCTTTTTTCATTTCTTCACAAGTAACTGGTATTGAATCTTGAATCCATTTATTAACTAAGTCTTCAGTTTGTTTCTTTTCTTCGTCTGTCATTTTATGATCACAGTTAAAGTCAAATCTCATTCTTTCTGCAGTTATATTCGACCCTCTTTGATGTGTATCAGGTCCTAAAACTACTTTTAATGCTGCATTTAATAAATGTGTTGCAGTGTGGTATGCTATTGTAGTATCATTTTGTTCTGCTAAACCACCTTTAAATTTTTGTTCTGATCCTAATCTTGATTTTTCTTGGTGCTCTTTAAATAGTTTGTTAAATTCTTCTAAATCTACTTGCATTTCATTTTCTTTTGCAAGTTCACTTGTAACTTCTGGTGGAAATCCATATGTGTCATATAATTTAAATACTATATTTCCTTCAATTTTATTTTTGTTTTGTTCTTTTGCCTTTTTTATTTCCTTATTAAATTCCTTTTCTCCATGAGATAAAGTTTTTACGAATTTATCTTTTTCTTCTATTATAGTGTTTTTTATAATCTCTTTATTTTTTTCTAAGTCTGGATACATAGCTTTTAGATTTTCTACATAAATGTCTACTAAATTTGATAATTCATCTAAATTAATTTGTAATTTATTCATATGTCTAACCATTCTACGAATTAATCTTCTTAATACATATCCTCTATCTACATTGCTTGGTCTTCCGCCATCTGATATTATCATCATGCTTGAACGTAAATGTTCTGCAATTATTCTTCTACTTTCTATATTGTCTATTTTTTGTAATTGTAAAAGCTTGTCCATTACTGGTTTAAATAGTTCTGTATCAAATGGTGTTTCTTTTCCTTGTAATAACATTGCCATTCTTTCAAGTCCAAGTCCTGTATCTACATTTCTTTGTGATAGTTTTGTATAGTTTCCATTTTTATCTTTAAAGTATTCCATAAATACATTGTTCCAAATTTCAACATACTTACCACAATCACAACTTGGTTGGCACTCTTCAGAACAAGCTGGCTTTCCAGTATCATAAAACATTTCAGTGTCTGGGCCACATGGTCCTTCTTCTCCCGCTATCCACCAATTATCATCTTTTCCATAATAATAAATATGTCCATCTAATATTCCTGCTTTTTTCCAACAATTTGCTGACTCCTCATCTCTTGGGCAGTCGTTATCTCCAGCAAATACTGTTACTGATAGCTTTTCTACTGGTATTTGTAATTGTTTTGTTAGAAAATCAAAACTCATTTGTATTGATTCTTCTTTAAAGTAATCACCTAAAGACCAATTTCCTAACATTTCAAAATATGTTAAGTGCCTATTGTCTCCTACTTCTTCTATATCGTTTGTTCTAACACATTTTTGATAATCTGTAAGACGTTTTCCTTCTGGATGTTTTTCTCCTAATAAATATGGCACTAATGGTTGCATTCCTGCTGTTGTAAATAATACAGATGGATCGTTTTCTGGTATTAATGGTGCTGATGGTATTATTTTATGTCCTTTGGACTCAAAAAATTTTAAGTATTTGTTTCTTATATCTATTGCTTTCATATTACTCTCCTCGCTTTTTTTACATATAGGAAATTATACTTCAAAATCGCAAAAAAATCAAGCAATTGCTTGATTTTTGTTTTTCATAAATACTATATTTCCATTTGGCTTCCTAAAAATGCTGCTGCTGATTGTGCTACCTTTTTTTCGACATCATTCATTTTTGTTTTTTCTTCTTTTGCCATCAAAATTACAGTTCCTATTGAATCTCCATTTGATATTATTGGATAAACCACTTGTGAATTATATTTTCTTTCTTTATTGTCATTTTTAGTAATTGGTATTGCAACATCACTATTTTCTTTACTTGTATATACTTCTTTATCTTCCATTAATTGTTCTAATTCTTTACTTATATCTTGTTCTAAAAATTCTTTTTTTGAACCTCCAGATATTGCTATAATTGTATCTTTATCTGTTATACAAGCAATATGTCCAGTTGTTTTTGAAAGTGTTTCTGCATACCCTGCAGCAAATTCTGACAATTCACCTATAGGAGAATATTTTTTTAATATTATTTGTCCTTCTCTATCTGTGAATATTTCAAGTGGATCTCCTTCTTTTATTCGAAGCGTTTTTCTTATTTCTTTTGGAATAACAACTCTTCCCAAGTCATCTATTCTTCTTACTACACCAGTCGCTTTCACTTGTATTCCTCCTTATTTTGTTTTTATACTCTTAGTATGACAAATAAGGAAAAAATTATTCATTTTTTATATATTATTCTTCTATATTTTGTTCATCTTTTTTTGCAAATAATCCCACTTTGTACTTGTCTAATATATATCCTAGTCCTTTAGAAAAGTCCTTTAGCATTACAATTTTTATTGTTGTTTCTTTTTCTTTTAAATAATCATCTATTATTTGTTTTAATAACTTTATATTTTTTATTTCTGGTTCTAATTGTTTTGTGTATTTACTTGCTCTATTTAAAAGTTTATCTTTTATTATTACTATATCTTCGTTACTTGCACAAGATATTCTTTGAAACATTTGGTAAGAATCATAATACTTAAATATTGGAATCTCCATACATTCCTTATCAAATCTTTCATAAAATTGTTCCATTCTTATAGGAATGTATTTAAATATTTCTTCTGCTTTTTCTTTATACATTTTGTCTTTTAATTGTTCATTTAAAGTATTAAAATGTTCTAATATGTCTCTCATAGAATCTTCTACTTCTTCTATAGCAATTTTATCTAACTCTTCTTGAATATTAGGACAATATTTAGATTTTAATGAGGCTAAATTCATTCCTGTAAAAAATACATTTTTTAATGTTTTTATATCTTCATCTATTAATCCTTTTTTAGCAAAATAACTAAAATATGCAAATAATTTTACTATGTCTATTAATTCTAAGTTTCCTTGCTTTACGTCTTCTAATATTTCTTGTATTACCTTTCCAAATTGATCGTCTGGTATTTTCCAGTATTCTTCTGTAAGTAGCCTTTTGTATGCTGGTAGGTTTTCTGTATCTACAGTATTTCTTATTGTTTCCATGTCATTTTTAAATAATTTCATATCGAATATACGTGTTCTTACATAGTATTCTATAAATTTAAAGAATCTATATTCTGCTTTAAAATTATAATAATAATTATTATCAAATTCTTTAATATAGAATTGTCTGTTATCCATTAATACTCTTGAAGATACTAATATTGATTTGTATTCTTCATTGTCTTGTATATTTATAAATTTATCTTTTGTTATTTTTCCTGCTTTTATCTCAAATGATACAGCAATTGTAAATATTAACATTGTTTGCATTACTCTATTATTTGTATTTGGATATGATTTATTAACCATTTCAAATATTTTTTTAAAGTCATTTAATGAATGTTTTAAAATTCTTAAATTTCTTGTTCCACTTTTATTAAACGTTGATATTATTAGTCTAGTATTTTCTCTTAAAAACCTTATTAATTCTGGGTCGTTTTCATATCTCATTAAAATTCCATTTATTATATAGTCAAACTTTGGTGCATATTCAAACGTTTCACCTATTAATTTTTCTTTTATTCTTTCATAATCATTTGCTTTGTCAAATACATGCTCTATTTTATCCTGAATTTTCTCTACCATAGGCTTGTCTGTTTTATTTAGTTCATTTTGCTTATCTAACAAGTATGTTGCTATAAATGTTTTCATTTCTAGATTTGAGCTTTTTAATTTTGTTGATAGTTCTTTTTCATTACATATTATTATTGTTTTTATGTGGTCATGCTCAACAAAATTATTTATATACCCTAAAATATCTATAACGTCAACATTGGCTCTTTCTAAGTCGTCAAAACATAGTACTTTATCGTCTGTTGCAAAAAATTCTGCATAGTCAAGTTTATCTCCATTTTTTGTTACTCCAAATAGGTTCGCCATGTCTATTCCTGTTTTTGCATACTCTGGTATTGTTGTTTGTCTATTAGAATTCATAAATTTTCTTAAATTTCTATCCATTAGTTGGGTAGTTTCTATGAATATCTTTTTGCTTATTTCTTCTAGATTTGAAATACCATATAGTGACATATATATTGTTGTATATCTACGTCCATTAAGTTCCATTGATTCTATTTTTTTTCTTATTTTATTATTCCAAAAATGGGTTTTTCCTGATCCCCATTCACCATTAAGCATTATCGCATAATCGGTATAGTCTGATCTTACATAATCTAAAATACTTTCGACTAAATCTTCCATAATAAACTCTCCTTTGTTTAATCTTTTGCTAATGTTAAAATTCCAACCTTTTTTGGATTTGCTTGTCTTACTATTTTACTGCATTCATTTACTGTACTTCCTGTTGTAAATATATCGTCAAAAATCAATATTTTTTTATTTTCTAATTTTTCTTTATTTTTAATTTTATATGCATTAATAATATTTTTGCTTCTTTGCTCTTTATTTAATTTACTTTGTTCTATTATGTTTTTTGTTTTATATAGACAATTATTACATATTTCTATTTCAAATTTTTTACTTAATTCTTTTGCAATTAAATAACTTTGATTATATCCTCTTTTTTTATATCTCAATTTACTAATTGGAACTGGAATAATTGTATCATATTTTTTTATTATTTCAAATAAATTTTTATTTTTTATTAAATAATTTGAAAATGATTTATATAAATACGGTTTGTCATTAAATTTATAATTTAAAATATTTTTTCTTATAATTCCCTCATATTTAAAAAAATATATATGTTCATCAAAATAAATTTTATAATTATCATTATATTTTTCAACCGTAAATTTTTCTTGTTTATTTAATATTTTCTTGCATTTTGAACACAATGAATTATTATTAAGTTTTCCACATATTCCGCACACTGGTGGAAATATATAGTCTAACATGTTTTGAAAATATTTTATTATATTATTAATATATACTTTTTCAATTAAATTGTTTTTTTCGTTTATTGGAAATATATTCTCCTTTCTTGTTTCTATATTTGTTTTAAATTTCTTAATTTATAATCTAATCCAGTATTTCTTTTTTTAGAATCAACATTTTTTATCATAAAATTTATGGTATTTTCATTTCCTATTACTATTAAAAGTTTTTTTGCCCTTGTTATTCCTGTATATAATAAATTTCTTGTTAATAACATTGGTGCTGCTTGTGGTATTACCATTATAACAACATCAAACTCACTTCCGCTGTGCCTTATGAATAGTTACTGCATAGCTATGCTCTATTTGATCTAATTCAGAAAATTCATACCAAGCAACTTTCTCATCATCAAATTTTATTTTAACATTTTTTTCTAAATTGTTTATATTAGTAATGGTTCCCATTTCGCCATTAAATACTCCACTCCCAGTATTGTTTTTGCTTCCTTCTTTTTCCCAATACATATCATAATTATTCTTTATTTGCATTATTCGATCACCACATCTATATACTGCACCCCCATTGTTTTTTTGAGGTGCATTATTTGTATTAGGATTTAATGCTTGTTGAAGTACTTTGTTTAATTCTTTTGTACCTAAATTTCCTTTTTTAGTTGGAGTTAATACCTGAATATTTTCAAAAAAATCATAATTTCCAAATTTTTTTAATCTTCCTGTACATAACGAAACAACCTGTGCAATCATTCTATCTTGTGAATGTTCACTTATGAAAAAAAAGTCTTCTTTAGAATCTTTCATAATTTGTTCATCCTCGCACTTTTTGCTTAAAAACATTTCTCCATTATTAACCCTATGTGCATTAATTATTATTTTACTTTTAGCAGCTTGTCTAAAAATTTTGTCTAAATGAACAGTTGGTATTTCGTCTGATAAAATAAAGTCTTTAAGTATACTTCCAGGTCCTACTGATGGCAATTGGTCATAGTCCCCTACTAAAATTAACTTTGTACCTTGATAAATGCATTTTAATAAATAATTCATTAAAAACATATCAACCATTGAAAGCTCATCCACAATTATAACATCTGCATCTATGGGAGCACCTTCATAATCATTTTTTAAGTTGTATAGATTATCTTCATTAATTTTTCCAATTTCAAGTAATCTATGTAGCGTTGAGGCCTCTCTTCCTGTTGTTTGTGTCATTTTCTTAGCAGCTCTTCCTGTTGGTGCACAAAGTATAACTTTCTTTTTCTTTTCCTCATAAATATCAATTATAGCCTTTATTATAGTTGTCTTTCCTGTTCCTGGACCTCCTGTTATAATAACAACATTATTTTCGTTTACAACCTTTATTGTTTCTTTTTGCTTTTCTGATAATTCTATGCAAGAACTTGCTTCTATCTTTTTTAATTGTGAATTTATACCAATTATTTTTTTTGTATTTTTGGCATTTTTTAATTGTATAATTTTTTTTGCAATATCTTCTTCTGCTTTAAAAAAGCTGTATAAATATACCCATTTAGAGCCTTCTCTGTTTTCTATAACAATCTGATTTTCCATCTTTAGTGCAATTAAATTATTTTCGATTATATCTTCATTTACATTTAAAAGTGTTCTTACAAATTCCTTTAAATTATCTTCTAAAACGCAACAATGCCCATTGTTTGTTGCAAGAATTATTCCATACTTTATTCCACATTTTATTCTCTTTTCGTTTATATCTTCAATTCCTAAATTTAATGCCATTTTGTCAATTTGTTTAAAATCTGCACCTCTTGTAATATCCATAAGCAAATATGGATTATTTTCAATTTCTTGTATTGCGTTTACACCATATAAATCAAATACTTTTTTGGCATATTCAGCTCCAATTCCGAATTTATCTAAAAAGCCCACAATTTGCCATACTTCCCAATTTTCTATAAAACTATCTGACATTTCCTTTGCTTTATTTAAAGATATACCTTTTATTTGAGCTAATTTTTCATATTCATATTTTAATACATCTATTGTATCTTTTCCAAATTTACTTATTATTTTTTTGGCAGTTGCTTCTCCAATTTGCTTTATATTTCCACTTGCCAAATATTTTTCAAGCGCATCTAAAGTTTGAGGCATTATTTTTTCAAATGTTTCCACTTTAAATTGCCTTCCATATTCCTTATGTTCAACAAAATTTCCTATTAACCTTAAGTTATCACCACTATTGACAAATGGTAAATATCCAACAATAGTTGTTAATTCTTCCTCCATTTCAAATGTTGCAATTAAATAACTATTAACCTCATTTTTATAAATAATATCTGCTACTTCTCCTTGAATTTCCAATGTCTATGCCTCTTTCTTTTTATTTTTTATAAGTTTATCATAAAGCCTTTTATATTTCAACATTGATCAACATTATCAATTATATCTTTGCATTCTTTCCAGCTAGATACTTTTATACAATCATAGTCATTAGACATTTTTTTTACTATTTCTTTTGTATTATCTGTAGAGTTTAAATCTGCAACAATTATATCTTTTATATAATCTTCCTTTCCATAAAAAATTTTAAATATACTTGATCTAAGAAAATATTCTATTTTATCCTCTTGGTTTTTAACAGCTATAATTACATAAATGCCGTCAGATTTAAACTTTGTATATGTTGTTATATATATAATATTTTTTATAATTTCAATTAATCCATAGAAAGCTAATGTCCAAAATATTATATTAAAAATAAACTCTAACATCCTAATTGCCTCCTACATTAATATATGTTAAAATTTATTTTTAGTGATTTTTTGAATTCGTTATTTATTTATTAACATCATTTTATTATCCATTTTTCTTATAATTTTTGCATATTCAACCAATTCCTTAGAACATTTTTTAGTTATTTCTTCTTCTGCTTTATATTTAGCCTTATGCTCAATACTTGCCCAAAAGTCCATAGCCATTGTTCTTATTTGTATTTCTACTTTTACATACATTATTTTTTGAGATAATGTAATTGGAATTTCTGTAATTAAGTGATAACTAGAATATCCACTTTTTTTAGGGTTTGTTACATAGTCTTTTTGTTTTATTATTTTTACTCCTGGAAATTTTTCAATTAAATTTCTAATTGTAAATATATCATTTTTTAATGGGCATATTACCCTTACTCCTGCAATATCGTTTATATTTTCTATCATTTGTTCATATGTTAATTCACAATTTTTATCTTTCATTTTTTTTATTATACTATTTGGTTTTTTTATTCTTGTATTTATGTGGTCAATTAAATCGTAATTATAAAATGTAGTAAATTCATCTTTTAATATTTCTAGCTTTGTTGTTATTTCTTTAATAGCAACAGAGTATATAAACATTAATTTTTCAAATGTTTTATCTTCAACTTTTATTTTTTCCTTACTTGACAAATAATTTTCTATTTTTAATAGCTCTTCTTTTTTATTTTCTTCCATATATCCCATCTCCTAGCATATATTAATTTCTTTTGTATTTGTATTCGTATATATTATATTTTGTTTGTTGTCTAAATATATTTAAATTGTGTTTTATTTGTGAAATTTACTATAAAAACAAAAATGAGACAGAGTTCTATATAAAAACTCTATCTCTTTTTTCTATTTTCCATAATAACAATCTAACATAATTTGTTTTAATTCAGATACTAATGGCAAACGTGGATTTGCAGTTGTACATTGATCTTCAAATGCTCTATCTGCTAACATATCTACTTTTGCTAAAAATTCGCTTTCATCTATTCCAGCATCTTTTATAGACTTTGGAATTCCTAAATGTTCATTCATTTGTTTAATTTTTTCTATTAAACTATTAATACCTTCATCTACACTTTCAGCTTTTAATCCTATTTTTTTGGCTAATTCATAGTATTTTTTGTCAGCTATAAAATATTCGTATTTTGGGAATGAAACAAATTTTGTTGGTTTTGAACTATTATATTTTATTACATATGGCAATAAAATTGCATTTATTCTTCCATGTGGCAAATGGAATTCAGCACCTAATTTATGTGCTAAAGAATGGTTTATTCCTAAAAATGCATTTGTAAATGCCATACCTGCAATTGTACTTGCATTATGCATTTTTTCTCTTGCTAATTTATCTGTTCCATTGTCATAAGCTTGTTCCAAATATGTTACAACTAACTCTGCTGCTTTTTGTGCTAATGCATCTGTATAATCTGATGCCATATTTGACACATATGCCTCTAATGCATGTGTTAAAACATCCATACCTGTATCTGCAGTAACAGATTTTGGAAGACTCATAACTAAATCTGGGTCAACAATTGCAACATCTGGAGTTAATTCATAATCTGCTAATGGATACTTTTTATTTTTTTGTTTATCTGTTATTACCGCAAATGATGTTACTTCTGAGCCTGTTCCTGAAGTTGTTGGTATAGCCACCATTTTAGCCTTTTCTCCAAGTTTTGGAAATTTATAAGTACGTTTACGTATATCCATAAATTTTAATTTTAATCCTTCAACATCTGCTTCTGGATGTTCGTAAAATAACCACATTCCTTTTGCTGCATCCATAGGACTTCCACCACCAATTGCAATAATTACATCTGGTTTAAAATTATTCATTGCTGCAACACCTTTTTTTATTGTATCAAAAGATGGATCTGGTTCTACTTCACTAAATATTTCGGAATGTACATACTTACTTCTTTTTCTTAAATGATATAGTATTTTATCTACATAACCAAATTTTACCATTCCTGGGTCTGTAACTATAAATGCTCTTTCTATGTCTGGCATTTTTTCTAAATAGGCAATTGATCCTGCCTCAAAATATATTTTTTCTGGAACTTTAAACCATTGCATATTAACTCTCCTTTTCGCAACTCTTTTTATATTTATTAAATTAACTGATGAAACATTTGCTGTTGTTGAATTTCCTCCAAATGAGCCACATCCAAGTGTTAATGACGGCATATTTGTATTGTATATATCTCCAATTGCTCCATGTGTTGATGGTGAGTTAACTATTATTCTTCCTGCTTTCATAGTTTCAGAAAATTTTAAAATTGTATCATTATCCTCAGAATGTATTACTGCAGAATGGCCTAATCCTCCAAACTCCAATAATTTTTCTGCTTTATTAATTCCTTCTTCTGCGTCTTTTACAATATAATAAGTTAAAACTGGACTTAGTTTTTCTTTAGAAAATGGATATTTTTCTCCAATTCCTTCTTCATACACAACTAATACTTTTGTATCTTGTGGCACTTCAAATCAAGCCTCTTTTGCTATTTTATATGGTGATTGCCCTGGTACATGTGATTTTAATTTAAATCCATATTCTTCTGTGTATTCAAACATTGAATCAGATAATTTTTTCTTTTCTTCTTCACTTACAAAATAGCAACCTGCTTTTCTCATTAAATCTTCAAATTCTTTATATATGTCTTTGTCTACCAAAACTGCTTGTTCTGATGCACAAATCATCCCATTGTCAAATGATTTTGAAAGTACTAAATCATTTACAGATGTTGCAAGTTTTGCTGTTTTATCTATATAGCATGGTACATTTCCTGGTCCAACACCTAATGCTGGTTTTCCACAAGAATAAGCTGATTTTACCATTCCTGTACCACCTGTAGCTAATATTAAATTAACATCTGGGTGGTTCATAAGTTCTCTTGTAGCTAAAATTGATGGTTCTTCTATCCATAAAATACAGTTTTCTGGTGCACCGGCAGCTATTGCAGCATCT
The DNA here is from genome assembly GCA_934167435.1 of uncultured Clostridia bacterium. GTDB lineage: Bacteria > Bacillota > Clostridia > TANB77 > CAG-508 > CAG-269. The sequence continues at coordinate 28,080 of CAKPKZ010000005.1, forward strand.
CTTACAATTTTTGCTGCTTCTGTACTACATTTTTGTGCAGATGGATGGAATCCAAATATTATTACATTTCTAGTTTTTGCAGAAATTATAGATTTGAACATAACTGTTGAAGTTGGATTTGTAACCGGTGTAACCCCTGCTATTATTCCAACTGGTTCTGCAATTTCTACATAATCTTCTTCATCATTTTCATTTATTACTCCAACTGTTTTTTCATATTTTATACTATGATATACATATTCAGTTGCAAACATATTCTTAGTTATTTTATCTTCATAAATTCCTCTTCCTGTTTCTTCTACAGCAAGTTTTGCAAGTTCCATATGATGCTCAAGCCCTGCCATTGACATTGCTTTTATTATTTTATTTACTGTTTCTTGGTCTAATTTCATGTACTCTTGTGAAGCGATTTTTGCTTTTTTTACTAAGTCGTCTATCATCATTTTTACTTTTTGTTCTTCTTGAGTTAATTTTTCAGACATAAATTTTCCTCCTTTATTCATTAGTGTTCCCACATTATTATATATTATTAGTAAAAATTGTCAATAGAACAAAAATAAAAAAACAACATCTATCAAAATGTTGTTTTTAATATATATATTTTTGTGGATTTATATGAGTTCCATTTATTCTAATTTCAAAATGTAAATGTGGTCCTGTTGAATTTCCTGTAGAGCCAACTAATGCAATAATATCGCCAGCATTAACATTTTCTCCTACTGAAGTACATATTTTGCTACAATGTGCATACCATGTTTCTACTCCATTTCCATGATTTACTTTTACTAAATTTCCATATGAACCATTATACTTAGCAAAAGTAACTGTTCCTGAAGCTGTTACTCTTATTGGTGTTCCAGAACTACAAGCTATATCTAAACCTGTATGATTAGAACTTCTTATTCTACTGCTTACACCATATCTAGAAGATATTGTTCCAGTTACTGGCTTAACAGCTAATTTTATTCCATTAACTTCGCCATTTTTTGTATTACTAACAATTCCATTTGATTCATTCTTATTAGAATTTGCATTATTTTTATTTAATGTAATTTTATTATTTATGTCTGTTTTAGCAACTTCTACTGAAGTAGTTTTTATTTCTTCTGCATTTTCTGTACACTTTTGTGCAATTGTTAGTTCTAAATCTTTATTTTCTTCTTTTAATGAATTAACTAGTTCTTCTGCTTCTTCTAAAGTATCTACTGAATTAATTACTTCATTATTTAATGCTATTTCATAATATTTATATGTTATTTTTATATTTTTTTGCAAAGCAACTAAAATTTCTTCTTCGTTAGTATTTTGTGTTCTGTTTACTAATTTCAACTCATACTTTGGCATATTTTCCAAAGTAACTGTATCTACATTTTTGGCTGTATAACCTAATATATCTTTTTTTATCGTTTCTTCTAAAGCTTCTTTATTTTGTATATATCCAACTTCTTCGCCAGAAATGCTTACTATATATGTTGGTTTATATTTTATAATTATTATTGCAACTATGAAACCAAAAGCTATTACTAATATGTTGAAAATTTTAAAAAACTCTTTTGTATAGAATTTTAGTTTCTTGTTTAAAATAAATATTCACACTCCTTTTGTTAGCTTTTTTTTAAACAGCTAAATACTATTATACTATATATTCTAATCAAT